>CAZUFQ010000285.1:0-7989 GCA_964618735.1 uncultured Enterobacteriaceae bacterium | reverse complement strand
CGGACGTCGCCGGTAAACGCGCGCCGCCGCGGATCGGTCACGTCAGGGAGCATGGCAAAGAAGGCGGGAGTATTAAGGTAGTCCCGATAGACATCATAACCGGCTCTAGCCAGTTTGGTCCAGGCTTCGGCGTTCGCGTTCCAGTATCGTCCAACTTCTTTGTGATCCATGGTTCAATCCTTGACCGGAATGTTACTCCTTGTCATGCACGAACGCGAAGACAAAAGTGTCCCGTGGTGTCGGCGACACATTGGGGCGAATGGTGGAGCGACGCGGCCGCCCTTCACAAGAGAGCCCAGTCTTTTCGAGCACCCGTACAGACGCAATGTTGTCCGTGTCGCAGGTTGCCCAGATACGGCAGATTCCAGGAAGACTCTTGAGCCACGTCACCACGACCCGGGCTGCCTCAGTCGCGTAGCCTCGCCCCCAACCCGTACGGTTTAGGACATAACCGAAGTCCGCATCATATTCTCGTATGCGACAGCCAATGGCCCCGATTGCGCGATTTTCAGGTGTGACCGTGATGACCCAGCAGGATTCTTCGCCTGACTCCCACCGTGGTCCGCATGCTTCAAGAAACGCGAGCGATTCTGCAATGTCAGAGTGTGTTGGCCAGACCATGTAGCGCGTCACCTCAGGATCATGGGCGTAGGAATAAATGTCCGCGGCATCCGTCAGTGCCGGACGGCGCAACGTGAGTCTATCGGTAGTGATGACTTCGGGGATGTGGATCATTGCTGCTTTTCCTCTGTGTTTGGGACAACCACCCGGTGGACGATACAGTGGGAGACAAAGTTATCAGGGTTACTTCTTTAGGCTCTTCTTTACTTCCTCAATATTGGCGTTTGCGACGGTCAATACCTCTTGAAACCCACACCGTCTCCATACGCCTTCTGCTTCCCGGTTGCCTTTTACATAGTCGAGCACGAGCATCTCGACACGCGCCTGCTCAAAGAACTCTAGGAGTCGGGTCAGGAGGGCGCGACATACGCCATGCTGTCGATACTCTGGTTCTACCCACACATCATCAATCTGGCCCCACACTGCGGGCTCAAACTCTTCGTGTCGAACAATACGCCCTATTGTCATTCCAACCCTTCGGGTGCTTTGGCGTTCTTGAGCGACGAGCACTTGGGCTTGAGGATCAGCGAGAAGATCCTGGTAGAAGGTAGCTAGAGCTGCGACACGTTGAGCACTGAGCGTCAGGAGATGTGGATTGGCGCGAATGAAATGTGCTTGCAGGGCAAGCCGCATTCGTCTCAGATCGGCTACGTCAGCCTCGCCTGCAGCACGAACATCATAAACGAATGGAAGATTGGATTGCGCCATTGATGACCCGCGTTGATTTTGTAGTCGTTTACCACACGAGATCGATACGATTTGTCACAGAGTACGTAGCCTTCAGTTGCTACATAGGGTCCGTTTGGCCCACAGCCCCTCCGAGACTATGCGAGCTTCTGCGTCACGATCGTCAGGCGGCGCGCACCGAAGGTGAACGGTTGTCGACTTCGCGTGTCATAGGCATCGCCGGGCACAAAGCCCACAGTTCTGAACAACTTACACAGCTCACGGTATGTGTAGATTCGGATGGAGGTCGTCTGCGTTTCCGTCTTGCCGCCATGCATCAGGGTCCATTCGGTCCCGACTCGACTTTGGACGTAATCGTACCACCGTCGTTCGAGCATCAGTGTGTCGCCGATTTGTTGCCAACCGCGTTCCTGAAACATAGGAAGCAAAGTTTCTGCGATGAGCGTTTCGAGGACAAAACGCCCGCCGGGCTTGAGTGCACGGAGTACCGCTCGCAGGAACTTTTCGTTCCCTTCGTCATCGAAATAGCCAAAGCTACCCCAGAAGCAGAAGGCGGCGTCGAATTCGTCTTGCCATGTCAGGTCGCGCATGTCTCGATGTTCCCACTGGATGGCGAGATGCTGCGTCTGCGCGTGCTGGCGCGCGTGGTCAAGGAAAGCAGCCGTGCCGTCTACCCCCGTCACCTCATATCCGCGTTCCGCAAAGACGCGCGTGATCCGTCCTTCACCGCATGGCACATCGAGCACTCGCGTTGGCGGAGCCACCTGCAAGAGTTGTTCGATGAACTCCGCCTCTGCTTGGGTTTGTTCTGGGGTCCAGAACTGTCGTAGGACATTTCCCCAGAGTCCCGAGAAAAAGGGTTTCCACCATTCTGACTGTGTGTCCATACTCTCTCCTCAATCAACCAGAGGTTGCATAGAGAAGGTCATAAGAGCACATTTGAGCGAATAAATCCTGACGTTTTTCTGTTTTTTCTACTCTATTGGGAATCTGCTGAATCGCTCGTCTGGCCGAGCGCTTGATTTGATTGCTCGAGCGTATGCCTCGCGTCTTGTGCTTGGGTGATGGCGCCGTGCAGTGTTTCACTATATTCCTGCCCGACGGACGGAGCTGAAGAATGGGTGGGCTTGGCTTCAGGTTTCGATACATCCTCACAACTCGTAAACATCAACAATGCGCCGAACACTAAAGCAACAACTGTAGGACTCGTGTAACGTTTCATCATTAACTCCTTCGCTCTTATTTGTTTTCTGGACCTGAGAGTTGTTATCGGCACTTTCTTGCGGTAGACAAGCGAAAATAGGCAACGAGCATTTTCTTGCGCGTGATCGTAATCAGGCGTATGTTTGCGCACAGACAGGATAAACCTAATGACGTCTCCGGCTGAACGAATGGCAACTGCACTTCCGATGGCTTCCACTGCTGGACAAGCCAGCAGTGGCACAAGGACTCAAGATCTGATTGTCAAACATATCTTGTGGTTCCTTCCCTATCGGTGCGGTGGCTGCAGCAGGGACGTGTAAAAGGAGGAGAAATGACGATGGCGCAAGCCGCACCGGCTCGGCGACGGCCTCTTGAAGGAGTGCGGGTAATTGACCTTACGAAAATTGTGGCCGGCCCTAACGCAACCAGGATGCTGGCGACAATGGGCGCGGAAGTAATTCGCGTCGAATGGCACGATCAGCGCGCACTTGACATGCTGCGGGGAGTGGGGCCGCGTGTTCCCGGCGGAGAAGACGATAGCCTCAACCGCAGCGGCCTCTTTAATAATATCAATACTGGCAAATATGGGGTTACGCTCAACATGAACCTACCGCAGGGGCGGGACCTGTTTAAACGGTTGATCGCGAAATCCACCGTGCTCTGTGAAAATTACAGTCCCGGGCAAATGGACCGCTGGGAGCTTGGTTATGACGTTCTGCGCGAGATTAATCCGGGGCTTATTTATTTGCAGATTACCGGGATGGGCAAATCCGGGACGTATAAAGACTATCTCAGCGTGGGACCAACGGCGCAGGCGCTGTCCGGATTAACCCATATGTCTGGTCTCCCTGATCCGATGCCGCCGGCTGGCTGGGGCTATTCGTATCTTGATCATTCCACTGGGTACTATGGCGCTATGCACGTGCTGGCGGCGCTGCTGCAGCGGCGACGAACCGGTCGCGGCTGCTACATCGATCTCTCGCAGACAGAGACTGGGTTGATGGTGTCCGGGACTGCTACCCTGGAAGCGCAACTGACCGGCAAATCGACGACGCGGCACGGCAACCGCATGCAAGCTGCAGCCTGGGCCCCGCATGGCGCCTATCCGTGTCGTGGAACCGATGAGTGGATAACGATTGCTGTACAGACGGATGCGCAATGGGAAGCGTTGGCGGCGGAGATCGGTTCGCCTGACTGGGCGCGTGAAGCGCGTTTTCAGACCGCAGAGGGACGCAAAGCTCATGAAGACGATCTCGACCGATTGCTCTCAACGTTCACTCGAAGCGAGGATCGCTACGACCTGATGGGCCGCCTACAGAAACGGGGCATTCCGGCTGGCGTTGTGCAGACGGCGAAGGATCGGTGCACACTCGACCGGCAACTGCAAGAGCGCGGCTACTTCGTGTCGCTGCCGCACAGCGAGATCGGGACTTGGCCGATCGAAAATTTTCCTGCCAAGTTCCACAACATGCCGGTCAACGTTGGTGGACTGCCCGGTCGCGGGGCCCCCTGTATAGGTGAAGACAATGATCATGTATACCGCGAAGTGCTCGGGCTCTCACCCGAAGAAATCGCGTCACTAAGAGAGGACTGGATCATTTGAATACTACAGCAGCATTAAGCTCAGCCCTTGAGGGCACTGTCATTCTCGAAAGCGGCGACGAACGTGGAGAATTCGCCGGCGTACTGCTCGCCTCGTTTGGCGCTGACGTGATCAAACTGGAGGGACGCCAAGGCTCTCCCTCGCGTCGTCTCGGCCCCTTTGTGTCGGCGCAGAGCGGCCCAGAACACAGTCTCTGCTTCTCTCGTTACAACCTTGGCAAGAAAAGTGTGAGCCTCGAAGTGGACCATCCAGCGGCGCGTAGGGTGCTAGATAGTTTGGTCAAGCGCGCTGACGTTATCCTGGATGCCGGCGAGGCCGCCGACGTGGCCCGGCGACTTGCATTTTATCGAGAACTACAGGCGTCTCACCCACGGCTCATTATTTGTACGATCACGCCTTTTGGGCTAGACGGCCCCTATCGAGATCTGAAGATGACGGATCTGACGCATCTGGCGATGGGGGGCGTGATGGCCTCATGCGGTTATGATCCGCAACCTGACGGTGTTTATGATACGCCGCCTATCGCCCCAGAAATGTGGCAGGCCTACCACATTGCATGTGAGCACGCCGTCATTGCGATCATGGCAGCCCTCAACTTTCGTGAACTGACGGGTGAGGGCGATTGCATCGACTTGTCGATTCATGAAGCGGTGAGTACGTGTACCGAAGTCGCGATGCCGACCTACATCTACAATGATGCGGTGGTGCAACGACAGACCGGACGGCATGCCGGGCTAGGCCGTTCTCTCCCGTGGCTGCGCCGCACCAAAGATGGACGCTACGTCAAAGGGTTTATGTTCTGGGGGAAACGCGACGTGCGGATTATTACCGAGATGCTCAATGAAGTCGGGGTTGAGCATGATCTCGATTCAGAGGACTTCCGCCAATTGTCCGAAAGTTCGTCGTCTAAAGCGCAAAAGCATTTCAGCGCGATGATCGACAAACTGGCGGCGGCGTTGACTGCTGAAGAGTTATACCATCGCGCCCAGGCCAAAGGGTTGTTGTGGGCCAGTGTGAGGTATCCAGAAGAGAATATCGACGACCCGCATTTCCAGGCGCGCGGCGCTTTTCAGTCTATTCCTCATCCAGCTCTCGGTCGCGATCTTTTTTTTCCAGTTTCCGCGGCGACCGATGGTAAGCATCGTGTAACCGCCTTCCAGCGTGGAGCCCCGCGATTAGGCGAGCATACGCAGGAAGTCCTGACCCAAGTGGGCTGCAGCGACGCTGACCTCAGCGCGCTCGCGGCAGCGAGCGCAATATAGGAACGCAACAAAACTCTTGTGGACTCCTCTAACGGCAAGCGGTCTTGATTGACCCTTGCTGTTTGCGGCTCAGGATGAATTTTTTCTTCTCGTGCCCAGGCAGAGCCTGGGCATGCAGAGTGAATGAGGCTCAGCCTCCCGTTTCCACAATGACAAGGTTTTTTATTTCTTCATGAAGTCGAAAAGTTGTTAGATTTTGATCCTTACGGACCGCCCTTCCTCCTGCCTGTCTTTTCCGCCTTCCTTGCCAACGGCATGATCCGTCAGCTATTAGACTGAACGCTCACTCAAATATTTTTTCAGCTTAGCCAAAAGCGGGGAAAAAAGTGCTAGTGCAAAATTTTTCCACCCTTTGCGCAGTCTTTGTTTTCGTGGGGGGAAGCGTCACCTTGCCGACGCAAGCGCAAGATGACGCCTTGAAAGAAAAGTTACTTGACGTTTTTCATCCGTATCGTCAGGGAGGGCCTCGGGTAGAAGGGATCTCCTCTGGTATGAAAATTACGAAGGAGAACGCGCAGGTCGCGGAAAAAGTCTTGCCTCCTGAGATCTTACGGATCGTGCAAGCTGGCGACATGGAGATCACGGTCCAGGACACCAGCGATTTTCCGTTGCTCCCGGAGTACATTGCCGCGTCGATCGAGCATTCCGGGCAAGCACAAATTGGCGACGATGGGAACTTACAACATTATACGAATGGGCTGCCGTTTCCTTTGCTTGACGCCAGTGACCCACAAGCCGGACTCAAAGCTGCTTGGAACTTCCGCCATCGTTATCTGGGCACGTCTATTCAAACTTTGGGAACTCTTCGGTCCGTGAATAGCTCTGGAGGCGTCGAGCGAGGAGTGGAGACGCGTTACGCTCGGCTCTACGGCATGTATCGGTTAGACGCGAACGGCAACATTCCGGAATGGGAGCAAGAGGGGACGTGGTGGCGAGAGCACGATATTGTGTTACGACCCCAAGACCTTGAAGGCTCCCAACAGCTGACCTTCCACCATGCTGCGGACACGGAAACCAACGGGGCCTGGGTCTATGATCCGCAGACTCGGCGCACTCGCGACGTCGTTGATAATCTCATGGAGACTTCATTTGGACTCAACTTCTTGGCGGAAGATCATTCCGGGTTCAATGGCTACATACACGAGCACACGTGGAGCTACGTCGGGGAGCAGGTGATGCTCGTGCCTGGTATTCTCAAAGGCGCTCCGATCACGATCGGCGGAAAAAATAATTGGTATCTCACGGTCCCCTGGGAGCTGCGTCGTATCATTATCCTCGACGCCACACCAAAGAATTCCAGCCATCCTTATGGTAGACGTCGCTTTTATATTGACCGGCAATTCTTCTCGCTCTTTTACGCTGTAGTCTACGATCATGAGGGGAAGCACTGGCGTACGCTGTTCCATTGTTTTGCTGATCCTACTTTCGACCCAAAGAACGGCCCTGTCGGTGCTCCGCTTCATATGGGCAACATCTGGGTAGACTATAAAAGCAATATGGCCAGCGTCTGGACCGGAGATGAAGTCTTGGTCAGTAAGCCGCTCCTCCCGCAAATGTTCACGGTGAAGGAAATGGTGCGGAGGGGAAAATGAGGCGTGGCGCTTTCTGCACGAGGAAATATTGTCGACTCTTCTTTTCTCTTTTGTTATGTTTTTCCACTACCCGCGCCTATGGTCTCTTCCTTGATGACGCCCAGACGGTCCGCTTTAACGGACGTATCTACAATCGCGCAACGTTCTCCACACAGGATGCGGCGGGTAATACGCGGCTCCAAACGCCGTATAACTCCTTCAATTTGTTGCAGGATCGGACCTTTATTCAGCTGGAAATGCGACATAACCTGACTGACCTCGTAAAGGGCGATTACCAGGGGAAGCTGAGTTTTTTACAATATCCGCTGCGACCGTTGCAATGGCTGCAACCGGATGACTTGAGCTACTTTGTCACCTACCGTGGCGAATACGACGGCGTGTGGGACTACGGCCCGGATACATTCAGCGAAGAATTCCCTGTTCTTTCCGACTGCGCTTCCTCCACCAAAGCTATAAGGAGCCACCCGCGTCGCTTTCCCGATTGCACACGTCTGGACACCCGGAACCGACTTCGTCATCGTCATCGGTTGTTTGAAGCCTATGTGGACTTCACGCGCGGACCGCTCTTTCTGCGCATTGGTCGGCAGAACTTGTCTTGGGGAGAAACCGACGCCTTTCGTCTACTTGATCAAATCAACCCGTTAGACGCCAGCTTCGGCGGCTTCCTGGTGTCTTTGGATGAGCGTCGCCTGCCGCTCGATATGGTGCGGATCGTCTACAGCTTTGAACATGTTGGTCCTTTCGCCGAGTTAAACTTGGAAGGGTTTGGCGTGCTGGACGACAAAGTGTCGACGCCTGTGCCGACGGGCTCGCCGTGGTCTACCCCAAGCCCACCCGGCATCCGGGGCATCGTGAAAATGCCCGCGAAAAACTTCACCGATGCCCGCGGGGGATTTCGCATCACTGCGAGAGTAGGGGATCTGACCCTATCGGCGGCGCATTACTACACATTTCTTGACACCCCACTGGTGCGAACCGTGACGCCGCAAGTGCGACCGCCAAGCAAGTTGGCGGAGTTTGA
>CAZUFQ010000284.1:0-8000 GCA_964618735.1 uncultured Enterobacteriaceae bacterium | reverse complement strand
CACGAGAGACCTGCATCGGTTGTGATCCGACTCCTACCCCTGGAAGATCGCCGGTAGTCGGCAAGCCAAATTGTAGAACGAGGCGCGAGTGGATCAGACTCGTCTGGGCTCCTGTATCAGCCAATGCACGAATTGCCTAAGGACCGCGCCGCACGGTGATAATAGGAAGAAAATGCGGACGAAACGCCGCCCATTCACGCGGCATGAGCAATTACCGAGGGCCGAGGCTCGGAATACTTCCCATGCATAAAAAGTGTTAAAATACCGCGGTCCGCATACGAGCGCCAGAGTCGCTGAAAAGCCTCAACCATTGGGTCTGTCGTGATCGCTATGAGTTTAGCCTTTAGTGGCTCTCCGGCGTCATCCTCTTCCGTGACTTCTAGGAGCAGCCAGACATCGATATATTGCTCTTCCCATTCATGGGGGGCACGTTCTTCTTGGCCTTCATAAAGAGTGAGAAAGGACTCGTGTTGTACAGGTGAAAGTTGTGAAGGCATCGTCTACTCCTAATGAAAACCATTGTAGGAACCTGAGAAAGTAACGTCAACCAACGAAAGAAGAGCCGCGAGGCGCATCAACGTCCCGCGGCTCATTGGCGCCTGGAACACACCTTTTACATCACCGAAAATTTTGCCCGTCTCAGCAGCTTTCCACGGCCCGATGATCCTAACACCTTGCCATTATCTACAACGACTTCTCCGCGCGAAAGCGTGTGTGTCGGCCAGCCAGTAACCTGGAAGCCTTCGTACAGTTCGTAGTCCGAGCGCGAGTGCATATCGCGGTGGCGAATGGTGACTTCTTTCTTCGGATCGAAGATGACAATGTCTGCATCTGATCCCACGGCAATGGTTCCCTTTTGCGGATAAACGCCAAAGAGCTTGGCGGGATTTGTGGAAATCACTTCGACGAAGCGATTGAGCGAGAGTCGGCCTTTGCCTACGCCTTCGGAGTAGAGCATGGGCATGATGGTTTCGAGGTTCGACATGCCGGGCAGTAAATCTTCAACCCGCTGCTTGGCTTTCTTTTGGGCGAGATTCCAGCCGCAATGATCTGTCGCCACGGTTTGTAGGTTGTCCGACCGTAGACCATTCCATATTACGTCCATTTGCGAGGCCTCCCGGAGCGGAGGCCAGCCGATGTAACGTTCCCCTTCTGGCCCCTCAAACCGTTCCCGCGAGAGATGAAGATAAATTGGACGCGTTTCACCATAGACAATCTGTCCTCGTGCGCGCGCTTCGCGAATCGGCGCCAGCGCCTCTTCACATGATAAGTGGACGAGATAGATTGGCGCTTCGGCGTAGCGCGCCATCGTGATGGCCCGTTGCACGGCGAGCCCTTCAGAGAGACGCGGACGTGAATCAGCGAAATAACGCACGCCAAGTTTTCCGGCGGCGGCCAGTTGTTCACTAAGAAAGGAGATGAGGCATTGATCTTCTGCATGGATGTTCGTGAGCGCGCCGACTTTGCCTGCTTGCGCAATCACGTTGAGATATTGCGCCGCGAGTTCATCAAACTTCGCCATGCCGATCATGAACAATTTAAAACTACTGTGGCCGTCAGCGACGGCGTCGGCCATCTCGTCGATAATTTTCTGGGTTGGCTCAAGAATGGCGGGATGGAGACCATAATCGATCACTGCCTTATCTTGGGCTTTCTTTTGCCACGCTTCGATGCTGCCTTGGATCGATTGCCCAGGCTCGGGCAGGGCGTAGTCAACGATCGTGGTGACGCCGCCACAGGCTGCCGCGGCTGTGCCAGAGTAAAAATCGTCAACAGATTTATTCCCCAGCAGTTCAAAATCTACATGCGTGTGCACATCGACCCCGCCCGGAAAAAGATATTTCCCCGTCGCGTCGATTTCACGCGCCGCCGGACCGAGTCCTTGGCCTATCTGTTTGACTTTTCCTCCTTCGATCCCCACGTCAGCTTGGGTAATATCTCCCGATGTGACAATCGTGCCGTTACGAATGACGAGATCCATGCTTCTTTCCTCCTTTTACAAGAGTTGTAGGGGAGTCATGGCTCTCCTACAGGCTGACTACGGCTTCTCAAAATACTTCCTCATCTCCGCAAAACTTTGTCGTTGGTGATACTGTAACTCGTCAAGCGGGTAGCGATGCGCGCGACCGTAGACGCAGTCGAACCGTGCGCGACAGTAATCCACGCAATCTTCCGGAACGCGGAGCCGGTGCTGGACGCAAGCGGGAATGTCCCAATTCTTTTCCTCGCTGATGGCCTGGGCTGGACATGTGCTGATGCAAGGACGTTCCGTGCAGGTGGGACAGGGATCGAAGCCGGGTGTTTGCGACGAAGTGGACAAGTCTTGATCGATTAAGAGTGCGGCGCGTAGCGCCATCCAGGGACCGTACTCGGGATGAATGATGACGCCAAGTATGCTTGGTCCAGCAAGACCCGCAGCCCGCGCGAGATGCATGAACGAGACTGGTTCGGTCCAAAACTGAAATGGGTAAAGATAGCGATAGGCTCGACCTGAGGTTTGCAACAGTGGCGTAAGCGTCGTCTCAATGAGTTTTACAGTGTAGTCATCAAGCGGGTGCGCGCGTTCTTCCATATAGCCCGGATGCTGTTTGCAGTACAAACGGAACCCGCGCCAAAACTCGCCTCCGCCATTGCCAATGACGACGATACTCTTTGCTTGCGGCAACAATGCGTTGACATGGTATTGCGGAGGTACGAGGGTTTCATAGTGCGCCACGGATGTAGTCCCAATTAAGTTGAGGCCAAAGGGGACAAGCGCTGCAGTCACAGCATCGAGCAAGTTCATCATCCCTGTCCCTTTCTCCGCTGCTCCCACGATTCCATGGCCGGGTGCGTCTGCATATCAGCGACCAGCGTGCGCGACCCGTGATAATGGCAGAGCCCCGCCAGGAAATCTCCAACCGGAGCAATGAGCAACGCATATTGCAGAAAAGTAGGATCACCGCTCAGATCTGTAATCTTGCCCACCAAGATAGGAGAAGCGCCGGCAGCGAGGTTGATTACTAATACGTAGGAGGCAACGGCGACGGAACGAATTTCTGGGGCAACCAAGTCGTGGACAACGGCGGACCCTGGTCCGAACCAGAGGGAGCTTATGCAGCTTCCCACGACGATAGCGGTAATCAGCAGCCATGGTGAAGAGATGAAGAGCATACCGAGGAGGAAGGGGATCACAAAAAAACTGCGCACCACGAGAATAAACATGCGGGCATTTTTGCGGCGGATCATCCACCGGTCGGCAAAGACTCCGCCCAGGAAAGCGCCAAAGAGCCCCGCGATAATGGCGCTAACCCCTGTTATTTCGCCTGCGGTTTCTACACTGAAACCACGAAGGCGAACAAGGAACGTAGGCAGCCACACGGCCGGACCGTTCACAGAAAACCCGATGAGCGCCATAGCGACATAATGCCACCGCAGCGCTGGCTTAGTGCGAATAGTTTGCCATAACTGTCCAAGAGCATGCGGGGAAGCCTCTGTTGCTAGACGTGGGGTCTCTTCCATCTGCCCACGTGCCGGCTCTGTAAGCCGAGAGACCAGCAGAGCCATGAGGAGTCCCGGAATTCCCAGGAGGTAAAATGTCCAGCGCCATCCCCAATGATGAGCGATAATCCCCCCGAGATAGAGTCCTAGCCCGTGGCCGATTGGTACGCCGCAATTAAAGGCAGCGAGGATAGTCGATCGTTTTGCGGGAGGGAAATAATCGCTGAGAATTGTCTGCGCCGCCGGGGCGCAAGACGATTCGCCGATCCCCACGCCCACACGGACCGCGAAGAGCGACCAAAAACCACGTGTCATACCGCAAAAAGCCGTGAGTCCAAACCAAGCTTTAAGTCCGAAAGTGATGAGTCGTACGCGATGCCAGCGGTCGGCTAGCCATCCGAGGGGAATGCCCATGAAACTGTAAAACAACGCAAAGGGCAGGGCTCCGAGCGCGCCGAGTTGCGTATCGGTGAGCTGCAAATCCGTTTTGAGCAGAGGAAAGAGAATATACACAACCTGGCGATCGATCAGGTTGAGCACATTGACACAAAAGAGCACGCCAAGGACGTATAAGGCGTAGCGAGACGTCTGTCCTGAAGGTTGCATACGCTCCTTCATGACAGGGAAGTCAGGAAAAGTCAAAAGGCAAGACTATTTGATTGTTTGCCAGTCCGGCTGTCTACTTTCTTTAATACTTTACCGCAACGAGAAACAAACCCTGCGGAGGAGCGTTGAGTCCAGCGCGGGTGCGATCGCGAGCAGCAAAGATGTGCGCAAAATCTTCGACGCTCAGCGCGCCACGTCCCACGTCGACAAGGGTGCCGACAATGTTACGCACCATGTGGCGCAAGAAAGAGCGCGCCTCTACATCGTAGAGCAGAAAATCATTTTCCTCGCGAACCGTGCTCTGGAAGATTGTCCGACGAGGATTATGCTCGATAGAGTCTGAGCCCTGAAAGGAAGAGAAATCATGCTCGCCGATCAACAGCGCCGCTGCTTGGTCCATCGCGCGAATATCGAGCGGATAGGGAACATGCCAGGAAGAACTCGCCCAAAGCGGTGAACGCCAGGGGCGGCGCCAAATGCGATATTGATAGATGCGGCTTACCGCATCGCGGCGCGGATCGAAAGTATCTGGAACCTCTTCTACGCGCGTGACGACGATATCGGCTGGCAGGATGGCATTCAGGCTTCTCTGGAAACGTAGGAGATCAAGGGCTTTCAAGAGAGGAAAAGAGATGACCTGACCGAGCGCATGTACGCCGGTATCGGTGCGCCCGGCGACACGGACGCGTACCGGCTGGCTGAACAAGCGGAGCAGCGCTGCTTCAATCGCGCCTTGTACGGTTGGCGCGTTGTGCTGCATCTGCCAACCGTGATACTTCGCGCCGTCGTATTCGAGGGTGAGTTTGAGCTGCAAGGACGTGACGATTTGCCGTTGTCAATTCATTTTGTTGGTGCAGAGGCAGCGCGGTGTAAGTTCCGCGCTGCTTGCGAGTTGGGGTTAGGAGAACCCTTCAAGACGACCGGCTCTTAGTAGTCCAACTCCTGGACCTTATTGTCCTGCTGGGGACAGAGCACGCCGCCGCAGTTTTTGTTGGTGTCGTTATATGTATACCCCGCATACGCCCGGCTGGCGCCGTCGGCTCCGGTTCCCCGCGCCGCCACGCCGATGTAATCACCAAAGAAGGATCCTCCTAACACGGGATCGCCATCCGGGTCGTTCAGGAGGGTCGTCAGGACATGGGTATCACTAATGGCATTAAAGTTCAGTACCCCGTCTGGATTGATGTGATTCAGGACCATTTGCACCCGATGCTGAAAGGTGGGATCACCGGCGGAAGAGTAATAGACGATGTTTACGATGTTCCGAGAGCGGTCCGTCTTGATCCACGGGAAGAACTGATCGTTTACCGCTATGCCCGTTGCGCCTACGCCGATGAGACCTGACCACGTTACGCCATTGTTGACCGACACCTTCATGACGACGTCGGCATCCGGGCAGATTCCGAGGAACAGCGGCACCTTGCATCGATCCCAAACTATATAAGTTTCCGTTCCGGTTCCATCCAACCGGTGATCATGCTTGGGGTAGGTAGCAATACGGAAATCTTCCGCGGACAAGGCGGTAATGGGTTGGGTTTCACTGTAAACGAGCCCCGGCGGTAAGCAGGGGGGGGTGAACGGCGCAGCTAGCACGGCGCAGCGGACGAACTTGATATCTGCTGCGGCATCAAAGTTGACATAGGAGACGGTGACGTTACCATCGGGCCGGACCGCTATATGCGGGAATTGGGTCGCGGTGTCGCCGCCGCTGATGATAACTGGAGAAGAACAGGCCGTCAGGGCATTGTTACAAGAGACCAGCCACACTCTGGAGAAGAAGTTAAAGAAATCGAACTCCACACCGGCAACATACACATTGCCCGCCCCAGTTCCAGTTGCCCGCTCATCCACCGCGATGTGCGGCTTGTCTTGGAAGTAGGCTTGCGAAGAGAATGACGGAAGAGGGTTAACGACAAGCCCCTTTGGCCAACACGTTGCCGCCTGCGCCGCTGTATGGGTGCCATTCGGACACACTGCCGTATTCAACAAGTTTGCCCTGGTTGTGCTGAAGAGGCCAATGCCGGTGGTGGACGAGTCGAAACGCAGATCGGCCATGAAAAACATGTTTCGTGCGGGGTCGGCCGCCACGACCGGGTCTCCTCCTCCCGCGAGGTTACCGGCGCCCAAAGGGTCGAGAACGAGCGGAAGAGCGCCTTCAAATTGCGGTAGGAGCGCAGCGCCTGCAGTTTGCAGGGCTTTGTTGACGTAGTAGCCTGTGGCGCCAGAGAATGACCCGAGAAATCCCCGATAGTCGTTTGCGCCGCCAACGATAAGATCCGTGCCCGTAGCGACTCCATTACGGATAAAGTCCATCGACTCTTCATTCTGTGGTAGGGGAACTGTAGCCGTCTCCAAGTTAAAGACGCAGCCGCTGGTAGCAGCGCAGTTCGCCGGAACGACGCCTGGATCGTTCGGAATAACTCCCCCTCGACCAACCGGAGGCGGCTGGAGTCCTGGAGATGGGGCAGCTTGGGGGGCCGCTTGGGGAACAGCTTGCGGAGAGGGGCGAGGGGGAGGCGTTTGGGGGACTTCTACTCCTGCGGCCTGGAGTAGCGCCCTTGCCCCAGGGTTAGAAGTCTGCTGAGCCAGTTGTTTTCCTTTCTCTGAGAGAATGAACCTGACTGGCCCTGATACCGGAGCTTTGAATTTTTGGAAGGGCGCCGGATTTACTGGTCCTCTTCCTCCCGGTGCTGGCCCATCTGCTTGACTGGGTGTGAACCCGCTCGGGAGCAGCACTCCTCCCAGGAGCAATACACTTGCAATTTTTGCAGCTTTCATATCGTACCTCCTCCGTATGTATTTCTTTTGCCTTTTTGACAATCTCTGCCCCGGTTTTGTCTTATGAACAAATCAGATGAACTTACTCCCTCCTTTCTGTAGCAAGCTGTTCTAGCCAGAATACCGCCATGGAGCGGACCGCTGCATCGGGGTCCGCCAGTGCTTCTTGCAGGAGCGGCAGGCTTTGCGGCGTCTGCGCGACATTTTCGATGACCGCCATCCGTATCGTAGGATCGGGGTCACTCAGCGCCTGGCGGAGATATCCGCCAGCAGATTCTCCCATTCTCTCTGCCAGGGCTTGGATCGCATACTGTTTCATTGTTTGGTCGTCGCCGGCGAGCGCTTCGTTGAGGATCGGCCCCACCACGGCATCCTCGGCTTGGCTTGCTTGCGTGAGAAGGCGAAGCGCTTGATAGCGCGTCTCTGGCTGTTCACTTTTTGTTTCCTGCGCCAGAAAATCTATCGCTTTTTGTCGATCTAGCTGGGCTAGGAGCGCAAAAGCAGCAGCCTGAGCGTCTTGCTGAGGGTCAGAGAAGGCCTTCTCTAACGCTCCTGCGTCTCCGTTTGCGGCAGCAGTGTAGAGTGCCGTAAGCCGTTTCTCTTGTTCCTCAGCCTCTTGCCCGCTCTGCGCAGTCAACCCATCCTCACTAGAAGTTTGCGAGAGAGGCGGGGCCGTCTGCTGTTTGAAGAGCAGCACCAAAGCAGGCTGGCTGTCCTTCGGAGTCGACGACTCTTTCATGATGACGAGATGGTTGACGTGCGCCAGAAGCAGCTTCAAGGCGTCATTGAGAGCGAGATCCACAAAATGGACGGACGTTTCTTCTTGCAACTCTTCTAATCCACGAATCTCCAAATCTGTTTGGCGGGACACCTCTTTGAGGATCTGGGCAAGGGGCGTCTTTTCTGCGTTGACGCTAAGACGATTGTTTTCCCAGTGAACTTCGAGGAGGGTTTGGGCTCGAACAGGAGACGCTGTCAAGAAGAAAAAGAGAAGAGAGGCTAAAGTGACGCTCCGAGGGCGACGAAAGCCAAAAAGGGATTGCTGCAGGAGTCTGTGTTGCCAGTCCCTCATTTCTGACCCTCCTTAATTCCTTGCGCGCAGTTGCCGATTCGGTAAGGCTCTTGAGAATCTCACA
>CAZUFQ010000283.1:0-8003 GCA_964618735.1 uncultured Enterobacteriaceae bacterium | reverse complement strand
TCGGTGATGGGGGATAATCCCGCGGGGTTTGCGGCGACGGTGCTAGAATTTTTACGCGAGTAACCTCACGATAACACCGCAAGGTATTGTCAGAAGCTGTGCGCTTCATAGCATTTGACAAAAGCTGCTTTTTTCTTGAGCGAGCACCGCGCCTTGGCTGCCGCCCAGCAGTGCTTGCAGCGGGCGATCGAAAAATGGGGCATCTCCGAGAGGCTCATGCTTGACGGTTATGCCGCTGCGCATGAGGCGGGAGGAGAACTCCAGGAGGAGGAGATTCTTCCGGCAGAGCTCACAGCAAAAACGAGCCAATATGGAAATATAATGAGTGAACAGGACCATCGGGAAGTGAAACAACGAGTGAGCCCGATGCTGGGCTTTCAGCGGTTCGCTTCTGCAGCGGTCACCCTGGCGAACAGAGCGCTTGTCCACCTGAGCAAGAAGAAACGATTGAACCTTTCGACTCTGTGCCCCGCTCACACCTGCCTACTTCAGGGATGGCAGGCCGTGTTGGCTGCGTGAGCAACGGGCGGCGTAGGTGCTCTCGTATTCTCATTTTGCCACGTGCACCGGAACTGCTGTGTGGACCGTATTATTGCCGGTGAGTACGGCAAGAGAAATCGCAGTGTAATACTGGCTCCCCCGCTTTACCGTTGAGGACAGGAGTGCCTGCGGAGATGAGGAGGAGGACAATGAAAGAAAGAGGCAAGCGGAATGTTCTTCGAGATGGAGTGAGCGTGCTGTTGATCACTTTGCTTGTGGTGGTCCGAGCTGATGCTGAAGAGTCAGAAACACTTACGGTTGCGCTGTATCCGTATGTCCCTGAGGCGCACGACCTGTTTTTCACCATGGAAGCGGCCTTCGAAGCCGCCCATCCCGGCGTGAATGTGGAGCTGGTAGAGCAGCATAGCGATCGGCAAGACCCGCGAAATAAGCACCTGACTCCGTTAGCCAAGGACTATTATCAAGGCGGGTTGTTAGACGTCGAGGCTGATATTTACGAAATCGATACGGTGCTGTTAGTCGATATGATCAAGGCCGAGAAAATTGCTCCTCTCGAAGTGCCGGCAGGCGCTATGATGGCGGAGGCCCAAGCGGCCGTCCAGGTTGAAGGGAGAACCTGGGGCGTCCCGCACTGGGTCTGTGGCAACTTCCTCTTTTACAAAAAGGGCGACGTCGCCATTGAACGGGTGCACACCTGGCAAGACCTCCTCACGGTCTTGCAGGATCATGGTGGCGTAGTCGTCGATTTCAAGGGAGCCTCCACGCTGGGGGAATGGTACCTGACCAGCCTCGCCGGACTCAATGGGGACCCAAAGGCAGTCATCGAGACATTGCAGTCTCCTGAACTTGCGCCGTCGGCAGTTGCCGCTGTGCAATCTCTGCTGCGACTGTGTCCTGCGGGCTATTGTCGGAGTAAGGAGCTGCATGACCGGACCGGCTATTACGCAAGAATGTTCGTCCACGGCAAGGCGCGTGCGTACATTGGGTACTCGGAAACACTCCATTACGCTTTGCAAGAGATTTTCGACAACTGTGGACCGACCGATGGCTGTCGGACGGCGGAGCAGATTAGCGTTCGTGCTCTGCCACTGCTGTCTCCTCAGGGAAAGCCTGTAGGGTGGATTGACGCGTTGGCGATTTCCGCAAAAGTGACTGGAAAAAAGAGACAGCTTGCAGAAGCATTCATTCAATTTGCTACCTCGTGGGAGACGTACGAGAAAGTGCTTACTCCTGCCTGGCCTGCGGCTCCACGCTACTTGCTCCCCCCTTATGTGCTGGATGGCCACAAATTTTCTCTGGCTCCATCCCTCTACCCCCCTTTGTCCAAAGCCTTTGGCTCTCGGTTGTTTCTTACCGCTGAGAAGGTCAACACGACCCTTCGTGCTCGGGGAGAAGCTCTGGACTGCCAACTTCCTTCTGAACGTGGGGATACAAGCTTAAAGGAGCAATGTTCTCAACAATAAGTTCCTCTCATCAGTCGTGGCCAGTTGGGGTACGTCGCGTATCCTGTGCACCCTGAGCTCAGGAGCAGCACGTCTCTCGGCTGAAGCCGAGGCTAATCTGCTGAAAAGGATGCGATTGTCTCAGGTCAGTTTTCGCTCCTAAGGCACTCACGCGTTGTGGTCGCGTTGTTTTGAGAATCTTCTGATACAAAAGCTGGTTCTCCCCAACTGTGGTGATGCATGGAGTTGCCGTCAAAATTGATCGCACGCGGTGAAAGTAAAACCGGTGGAGATCTGTGTGAATCAGAGGTCAATGACCAAGCGGCTCGTCCGCCTCTCCACGTTGTTCCCGATGAGCACCTAAAATGTTCTGAACCTCTATCGTACGGGAGATTACGACAGTGGGGGGTGGCTGGGGGAGAGGAAAGGGGGTGCGCGGTATGAAGGAAGGAAAAATAAAAAAGGAGTATAGTCAGATATGAAAGGGATGAACTGAAAGAAACGGGGAAATGTTCACTCCCTGTGACGCTCCTCTTGGGAAAGCGAAGGCGCTTTGCTACAAGAGAGAAAATCATACAGACGAAGGAGACGCTGGTATTATGGCGCAACGTCCCACTGGGAGCTAGTGTCCCCTTCCGATATAATAAAAAGGAAAGGGAAGCAAACACCATGAACAGTTTCAAACTCGGGTTGAGAAGCACCCCAGCGAGTTGTTACCCTGCGGTCATCGTGCTCCTGGCCTTCAGTCTTACGGTGTGGCCTGCTTCTTCGGCTCAAGGCCAATTGGGATTCGGAATGTCCGGGGTCGTGGGTGCAGTCGGGTCAGATAGCGCCGATTCGGAAAATTCTCGGACGCCGTTTACGATCAAGCTCGCCGGGGTACTGAATCCAACGACTCCCCAACCAGACAGTTTAGCCCTGCTCGATATGACCGTGGGCAACTTTGGCGAGCATTATCAGTTTGAAGTCCGCACCATAGAATTTCCTGACAATTCAGAAGCGAGTCCGACTGTGCTTCTGAATAGCCTGAAAAAGTACAAGGTGCAAATGGTCGCGATTGGCGATCGAGCGACGCTGACCAAGCTTGGCCAATCGTTCCCGGATACGCCGCTGTCAGTGGTGGGGCAGTTCCGGCGACGTTACCGCACGCTGCAAGTGACGGACGTAGAGGTGTTTCGTCCGAAGGCCCTTGCGGAACCAACGACTGAGCCCCCCGTTATTCCCTCCGTTGCCACAGAGTAAGGGACAGCCGCTGCTAGCCACGTTGCTTGCTCTAGCAAGTAGTGAAGGGAGGGTGCTTGCAGGGTAGGAAACATGCGGCTTCTAGTGGTGGCACCCCGTTGTATTGGGCTATAAGAAGAAAAGATGCAAAAAGCCCGGAAAACCGGCCTCTCGCAGGCGCCATAACTCCCGCTTATCGCCTTTAGAGAACGTCAAGCCCGGTAAATAATTGGGGTCCAGGGAATGTTTGTGTAAGGGCTACGCTGGGATGATTCCAATCGCCTTTTCGATCTCTTCTCGGCTCAGGAAGATATGCGGGGCGGCTTCACTCGGACATAAGGACTGATCGCTGTCGTCCACGATAATGTCGAAGTCCGCCAATTGAGGCCTCCTAGCGTATTCGTAACACTGACTCCTCTCTGTTGTTCGTGCTCAGAGCGCCAGACAACGCTGGAGGCAGAACGATTCCCCTTTGCACTGGCTGACAAGGTGAGAGTGCCCGCGAATACCACCCTGACTTTTTGGTTGCCGCATGGCGGGGGACTCAATGATTGGGCTGGGCAAAAGGTGGAAACTGGAGGGAATTTCGCAAACTTAATCGATCTGTATAAAGAAAAGAATTTGGTGTTGGAGGTCTATGAACCATACAACGAGGTTCCGAACTATACCCTCACGCCAGGAAAAGACCTGACGATGGTGCAACAACCTGGCTCTAAGAGCTTTATCGCCGACCGGACATACACGCTTGAGGACTTGATGGACAAATTCCAGGGCAGAAATACTCATTGGATTGCGTGCCGGACGGTGAGTAATACCATGACAACGGACGAGTTGTGGGGTGCCGCCAAAGGAAATCGTGACGATAGAGAGAAGTTAGCGTATGCGAAAAAAACCCTATGGTCAGGTCATAAGAACAAAGAGGGTTTGATTCAGCAGTTAAGGGGCAAATTAGCTAGATTGGAAAATGAAATGCAGATAGAAGAACAGAAGCAAGGAGGTACAAGGGATGGAGACAAAATAGCTAATTTAGAAGATGAAATCTTCGAATGCGAAAGCGAAATCAGATTACACAAAGCAACCATAAACGAGCATCAAACTATCGAAGATCTTAAAAATCAGGATAGGATAAAGAAGCAGAAGTACATTAAGACGCAAGTGCATCATCAAGCTTGGCAGGACCGTTGGCGATAGATTGAGAACAGCAGTGCAAATGAGGCGTTGTTCAACGAGGACGACAAGAAATTAGGGTCACCCATTAGTAAGGATGGCGTTGTCAACGCGCTGCAGCGTTATCGTCGGCGACTACCTACACAAAGGAGAGGAGTAACATGGCGGACCCAGCTAGCAGTCTTCACGATCGCCTGAATCGCATCGCGCACTGGGATGTGAACGTCACCGACCTTGAGCGCTCGCGCTCCTGGTACGAAGCCACTACGACCCTCAGGGTGGTCGCGCGGACTAAGGCCTCGCAGAGCTTTCCCAGCTTCGGAATCGAGTTCGGCAGCTTCAAGGGCTATCTGCTGAAGGACGCCAATCTGCCGTATGGGGCGCCGATGATTCACCTGGTCCAGTGGGAGAATCCCGCCCCAGTCGGCACGCCCTATCGTTCGCAGGCCAATGTTGGCTGGTATCGCATCGTGCCCATCGTCGCGGATATCGAGGCGGCGCGGGAGGCGGTGATGGCGCAGGGAAGCGAGCCGTTCGCGCCTACCACGCGAGCGAAGGTCAGCTTCCATCCTGGCGGGCGCGAGATCGATTACCGCGTCTTCACCGTGCACGATCCCGATGGCGTGGCGATCGAGTTCGTCGACAAGGGGACGATAGGGCCGGGCGCCGCTCCGCAGGTGCCGGTGACTGTTGCCCACAACACCGCGGATGTGGACAAATATTTTCCGTTCTATCACGAGCTTCTTGGCTTCGATTTCCTCCAGGGGGCGCAGACGCAGGGCAAGGTGCCCAATGTGTACGCCCCTGGAGGTGGCGAGTCGGGCTTCACCGGAGCCTTCTTCGGAGTCCGCGGCAATGGGCTGGTCTTCTTCGATTGGCTCCAGTGGCTCGAGTCGCCCGGCTTGGCGACCCCCTACGCCGAACCCAACCACATCGGCATCATGCGTTGTGTTGTTGAAGTCGACGACCTCGATGCGGCGCATGAGGTCCTCAAGCGGTCCCGCTGGGCGCAGGCATATCCGATCGTGATGGGCGGCATTGAGGAATGGGACTTTGGACCGCAATGGGGCGTTCGTCGCGTCTTGAACTTCAAGGATCCGGAGGGGGTCGCGTTCCAGCTCATCGAACAGCGGGTCTCACAGCTCGGGGTGCTGCATCCGTATGGCCGGGGCACCGAGTTGGGCTGAGCCTCGCGCAGCAATACTTGTGTGAGGCCTTGAACATGACTGGCGCCGAGTCGGTTCGATGACCCGCGCGATTCAGGGCACGCGCAATGGCCCTCGCCGCGTTACCAGGCGCTGCGGGACGACACGCTCGCGTCGCCCGTTGTGCTTACGCTTCCCTCCAGGATGCGCCCGCCGCGAGGTTGTCCTCGGTCTTGCGGGAATTGAGGTGGCGATTACCCGCCTGAGACCTGCCGGCTGGTTGGTGTTCGGGTGTACTACCAAAGACATCCGAGAGGAAGGGAACCGCAGGAAACGAGAGCAGGAAGTGAAAGCCGCAGCAAACGGAATCAGCCGAGAGGAGCCAAAGAAGGACCAAGGGTGCCGAGTGGAAGCCGAAGTGGGTACGGTATCAAATTATTGAGATTACACAGCCTGGGCAAACTCCTGGAGGACCGAAGGATTTTGCGGGATGGATTGCAAAAATAACGACTGGCGGAACGCATAGATGGTCTGGTTATGGGCAAAAGCGAGCTGCTGCGTCAGGACAAGAGCATACAACCCCAAGTGCAAATGGGCCCACTGCGCTCGTTGTTTTTGGCATGAGCAACCACCCCAGCCAAATTCTTGTTTGAGCAAACGAAAAACTTCTTCAATTTGTTGTCGGTGGACGTAGAGGGCTTTGACTTCACGCGGGATAAGCGTCTGAGCGTTCGTGCCCCTGTAGCCGCGCCCGTCTTTGACCACCAAGACCAGAGGGGGCACTCCTCGTAATTTTCCTCGTGCGTACCCATAGTGGTGGGACCAGGTGGTACGCAGCGCTTCTTTCTCTAACTTGCGGTTACTCTTTATTGCACTTTTTGACTCCTGCGTGATCCTAGATGACTGTTTCCGGATTGTCCTTGCCGAAGGTGTCGAAGACCTCTGGGCAACGAAGTAAGTAGCACATCACAGCTAGTGTGCTCTGCGGGAGATAAACCCGAAATACACCGACATAAGCCATCTCAGACCCGAAAGGGACTGCAAGATTGGAGAGCGGGCAAAAGCGGGGGCTGGAGATCACGGGGCGGTTGCTAGGCTTGGCCAGCTATGGAACCAGCCCAAAATCCTCCTGAACTCTATCAGTTACGCGTCGTGCTCCGTGAGACGAGTCCCCATATCTGGCGGCGTTTCTTGGTGCGCAGCGAGAGTTCCATCGTCGACTTGCACCAGACCATCCAGACCGCTTTCGGCTGGAGTGGACGCCGGACGTTTGCATTCGATGTGCAAGGCCACCGACAAGGCGTACGGCTCGAAGGCCATGCGCGAGATATGTTGTTGTCAGGTTTTCGGTTTTCTGCAGCTTTATTTGAATCCGCTCGCGGAGCACCTCTTAGATTGGTTCCTTGTATCAATGAAACTGACCGTGATGGGGCAGATGAACAATGGGATGCAGAAGGTAGAAGCACGAACCCTCATCAAGGATCTGGGGAAACAGTTAGAGAGTCTTAAACATCATCTCTGGAACGGAAATATCACACAGGCGCTCCGTCTTATTGACTATCTGCAACTCATTCTGCGGGATGACACTATGAGTCTGGAACGCAAGAAACTCCTGAAGGCGGTGTGGGAGTTTGGAGGGTATATTGCGACCAACCAACAATTTATCCCAGACTATGGCGATCGCTATCGCAATGATGAAACCATCACGACGTCCTTTGTCGAATCGGCGGTGAATCAAGTCGTGAGCAAGCGCTTTGTGAAATCCCAGCAAATGAGATGGAGTCAACGCGGGGCGCATCTGCTGTTACAAGTTCGGACCCAGGTCCTCAATAAGGAACTGTGTGGTTGGTTTCAACAATGGTGCCCGAGCATGGCAGAAGAATCCGAGCCAGATATGCAAGCGGCTGCATAGCCCTTGTTCTTGCCCGCTCTCCCTCACGGGAATGGCTTTGCGCTTAGCGACCGAAATTTCACGCATGGACGAAGAACCCCAAACTCTACGCCCTTGCAACAACAAGCCCTGCGTGCCACGGTAGGGTATCTTTAACGGGGGATATATTATGGACGGGCTTAAGAACATCGAGAACAGTGTTGCGACAGGTACGAAGACAGTTTCGTCGGTTTATGTGCCTCCCTTCCAACTCACAGCAGGGCAGCCACCACCTATCGCTGCGAACGGCGGTTTATCCTATATGTCGTTCGATCGGGACGGGGATGCGGGAACTGCGGCGGCGATGGAGGCGGCGCTCCGCCAGATTGCCGAGGGAGAAGAGCAAGCGATGATCGACATGATCGCTAACGCTCCCCCCGGCCCGATCGAAACCAAGTGGGGCGGCGGGTTTCGGAGCTACGCAGAGTGCCTGGCCTATATTCGGGCAAACAACATCAAAGCCCCTGCAGGCAGCGTAGCCCTGCCGCTCCCCTACACCGTCCTCGAGCACCCTTCCTACTCGATCGTCTCGTCCAATGCGATCTGGCGGGACCCGGCGCGCGCGGCCGAGGCAAAAATGTTGCGCAAGGAAACGCA
>CAZUFQ010000282.1:3495-8024 GCA_964618735.1 uncultured Enterobacteriaceae bacterium | reverse complement strand
TCTTGATTCGGTCTTCAGTCTCCCTGTGCACCGGCATGATGATAATCGGAATGAGCTGGGTAGCTTCATTGTTTTTCAAGATGCGGCAGGCTGTGAATCCGTCCATGACCGGCATCATCACATCGAGCAGAATCAGATCCGGCGCCTCGGCGGCCACTTTTGCCAAGGCTTCCTGACCATTCGTGGCGCTGATGGTGGCGTAGCCCAGATCCTCCAGCTCTTGTTGGAGGTAGTCGACGTTAAACGATTCATCATCGACAATCAGAATTGTTGCGAGAGGGTGCACATCATACCTCGTCCAAGGAACTGCACCGCCAGCCTGTTCCAGAAGAGACCGCGTGTCAATGTAGAAATTTTTTTACGGCTTGATAGAGAAGGTCGACTGGAGAATCGCTTCCCTCCTTAGGAATATTCGTTTCGTCTCTTGTCCTCGCGGTGCGGGCATGGTAGTTAGCCTGAAAAAGGAGCGGCGTCATTATGCCATTAGGTAACGGTTCGCAAGGATGGACCGAAGAAACGGTACACGTCGACGGCACGGATCTGATTGTCGTCAAAGGTGGTACAGGCAGCCCATTGCTAGTCTTGCACGAGGAGCTGGGCTGGCCGGGATGGCTCCAGTGGAATGCGGCGCTCGCGCGTCATCGCACGTTGATTATTCCTCAGCATCCGGGCTTCAGCCGCACCGAGCGGGCGGAATGGATAAGAAACATTCGTGACCTCGCGGGCTTTTACGCGCGCTATCTACTTGAGCAGAACCTCGCCCCGCTTGATGTGATCGGCTTTTCGCTTGGCGGTTGGGTAGCGGCGGAGATGGCGGCGTGCAACCCCGCGCAGTTTCGTAAACTGGTGCTGGTGGCGCCGATGGGTATCCGCCCACGGGATGGCGTCATTCTTGATTTCTTCCAGCTTATGGCGCTGAAGAATCTGTTCGTAACGGTTCATGATCCTGATGCGACGCCGGAGTTCGATGATCTTTATGGCGGCCAGGGGCCGGAGCAATTCGAGCGCTTAGAAGAAGCGCGTGCACAGTCGGCGCGTCTAGCCTGGACGCCGTTCATGCACAATCCCAGTCTCCCGCATTTGTTGGGCGTAGCGCCGAGTCTGCCGACCTTATTGCTCTGGGGACGCGAGGATGGGGTTGTGCCGCTCAGCGCTGCTGAGGAGTACAAGCGAGTGATGAAGTCTGCACAGCTCAGAGTGTTCGACAATTGTGGCCATCGGCCGGAAGTCGAGAAACCGGCCGATTTTCTCCGCGAAGTGGAAGGATTTCTCAGCTGATTGCCCAAAAGGAGGGATTACCATGCATCTGATGTATTTCACTGAACGTCCGTACCGATACATTTCCAATGACGAAGTTATCAAGACCGGTTATTTTGGTATTGAAAACAAACATTTTGATTCGGTCAAAGGCGGACAACTGCTCAATGAATATCTCGACGAGAAGGTCCTCGCAGAAGATCTCGGCTTCGACGGCGTGATGCTGAACGAGCATCACGACACCGCCTTTTGCATGGGTTCGGTGATGGATGTCGAAGCGTCGATCCTCGCGCGGATCACCAAGAAGGTAAAAATTGTCCTCTTGGGCAACCCGCTGCCGGTCGTGGGCAATCCGCTGCGTCTCGCCGAAGAGCTTGGTATGATTGACATGATTTCTGGCGGCCGGCTGGTCGCCGGGTGGGTGCGCGGTGGCGGCAGCGAACAATTCGCCTCCAACGCCAACCCCGCCTTCAATCGGGAGTACTTCAATGAAGCCCACGAAGTTGTGATCCAAGCGTGGACCAAGCCCGGCCCGTTCCGCTACGAAGGAAAACATTTCCATTATCGCTTCATCGACCCATGGTGCCTGCCGATTCAGAAGCCCCATCCTCCCGTTTGGATTCCTGGGCTGCTCAGTCCTGAGACGGTCGTGTGGTGCGCCAAGCATCGTTACCCGTACGTTGCGCTTGCAACCTTCCTCGAACCGACTGTTGAATTGTGGGACATGTACCGAGACGCGGCCGCCGAAGAAGGCTATCAGGTCGGGCCGGAGAATTTCGGATACCTGCAGAAGGTCTACGTCGCCGAGACGGACGAGAAGGCGCGTGAGATCGCCAAGTGGGACATGTTTGGCGGGGCCGGCATCGGGTACAGTCTCTTCGGTCAACCGCAATGGATGTTTCCTCCGGGCTACAACTCGAAGGATGCGACTCGGCGTATGGCGCGGCAGTTTATGGACCCCGAATCCACCAAGGGGAGTCCATGGGCTGGTCTCGCGGACGGCTCGACCATCTCCAAAAACGAGAGCATCTCCGACGCGCAGATTAAGACGCGTTCCGCCATCTGGCAGGACAAGCCAGTCGATGTTGAACAGACGCGCCGTCAGATTTTTGAGGCGTTTCCCGCTGTCGAGCACGCGATGCAGGTGATTTGCGGCACGCCCAAGACAGTGATTCCAAAACTCCGCACGGTGCTAGAAGTATTGCGCCCCGGCATTTTCGCCTTTTGGCAGAACGATGGACCAATCTCAAAGGAAGACCGTCTGAATAATATGCGCCTGATCGCAACCGAGGTCATGCCGGCGGTGCGTGAGATTGGCAAAGAGCTAGGTTTGACATCGCCGTTCGAAGTGGCGCCGGGCTCCCGCCCGCTGCAGAAAGGCAAGAAGGCAGAGTCGGTGGGCTCCCTTGAGCCTTTACGTGCGTTGCGCGAGCAATCCGTGGCAGCATTGTAGCTCTCCTACAGTCCTGTCCTAATGAGGCACGGTGGCCATTGCGCCACCGTGCCCCGCGATTTGCTACGGATTCCGCGTTAGGGGCTCGCCCCCAACTGGCGCAGAAGATCCCCAGCCTCCCAGTATATGCGCACCTGTGACACCTTGCCGTCTCGCATGTGAAAGATCGCCGCCCCTCGGCTTTCTATCTTCTTCCCGGTAGGCGACACTGAAGGATATGGCCCTTGATGAGTGCCGCTCAGAATCCACTCGATCCACACCTGTTCTTCTGCCGCGACCCGATTTGTTGTCGCAAACTGGAGATCGGGAAAAGCCGTGAAAAGCGAAGTTAAATACTCCTGGAACTGGACTTTCCCTTGAACTGATACAGGCAAAGTCATGGAGCGGTCATCAAAGAGAAAGTCATCAGTTACGGTATCAAGAATGTGAGGAATATCACGTGCAGCCCAGCCTCCCACATATTCCCGTAAGACGACCTCGACGTCAGATGTAGTAATCTGAGCTTCTGCTCTGAGTTGTACCACTGGCCAATTCGGCGTCGAAGAGAGGTAACTCAGAATTTGCCGTAATCGCTCTACGGGATCAATGGTTTCGAGCAGTTTCTGCTGCTTCTGCTGACTAATGTTGAGGTGCGGAGTGATCGTGTCCGCCAAGCGAAGTGGATTGCCTAATGATATTTCGGCTGGCAAAGGCGCTTTTTTCAAGGTTAAGTCAGCCATACTAAAAGCGGCTGTCACATTAAGCATTAGTTGAGTCACTTCATTTGTGGGTTCGTATTTCTCCTCAACTTTTTCTATCTCCGCAAGAAAAAAATCTGCCCGATCAAGATAGCGTCGGATCCGTCCTCGTTGCTGTCCCTCGACAACAACCTTCATCGTGCTGTCGGCAAGATACAGAAGCCGCGTCACTGAGGCGATCGTACCGATTTGATACAAGTCCTCGTCGGTCGGATCACTGATCATGGCGTCTCGTTGCGCGGTAAGGAAGACAGTCTTGTGCGTCGCTGCAGCCTCCTGGAAGGCTCGGAGCGATTTTTGCCGACCGATGAAGAGCGGCACGATCATATGAGGAAATATGATGATGTCCCGAGTGGGGACAACAGGCAGCCGCAATCCTTCGGCATCTAGTGCGATGTCTTGAGCATCTATAGTGGTCATAAGGTTCTCCTCTGTTAGCGACAGCCTCTGTATTTGGACCGGGAGCTCTTCTCCAGTCAGGCCTTGTCGCAGCCGTGCGCGAGCACGGTGCAGACGGACTTTCACGGCGCCCACCGGAACGCCGACGAGCAGAGCAATTTCCGTGAGCGGCAGGTCATCGAAGTAATGGAGGCGCACGGCGCGTTGTTGTTCAGTAGGCAAAGCGTCGACCGCCGCCAGTAGGGTGCGATGGGCTTCATAGGTTGTACAAATGGCTTCCGGGGACGGTTGCAAGTCTGTCTTGGTCCACTCTGGAACTGCGAGTACCCCGTTGTGGTTCTCAATCCATTCATCAAAAACGACTTCACTCCTGCGAGCCCGTTTGTGCATCCGACAGAGGTTGAGCACGATACCTAAGAGCCACGGACGAAAACGGCTGCGTGTTTGTAGCGAGGGCAGTCTGAGAAATGCTTGCAAGAACGCTTCTTGAACAATGTCCTCAGCGTCCGCCAGGCTGCCCAACGTGTGCAGGGCAAGACTCAGCGCTTTCGACCAATGCCGATTAATAAGCGGACCGAAAGCGGATTTATCCCCTACCAGGACTCGGTCAATTAGCGCCGCATCATTCTGGGTCATCACAGTCTACCTTATAGTTGCAAGGAGACGATGAAAGGTTACAGCAG
>CAZUFQ010000282.1:0-3395 GCA_964618735.1 uncultured Enterobacteriaceae bacterium | reverse complement strand
GATTCTAGAATCACTCGGCACAATCGTGTAAAGGCTGTGAGATAAGGAGGATTCTCATGGAACATAAAGTTATCGGGACCAACCTGGCAAAGGTGGACGCCCCGGAGCGAGTGACAGGCAAAGCGGCCTATGGCGCAGATCTGAATCTTCCTGGCATGCTATGGGCCAAAATCGTGCGCAGCCCCTACCCACATGCGCGCATCAAGAAGATTGACACCAGCAAGGCAGCGGCTTTGCCGGGAGTCAAAGCCGTAATCACTGCCGAGGATTTTCCAGTGCTGGAAAAAGGCGCTACCGCGCCGCTGGTCGGTGAAGTCAGCATCAGCCTCAACGCCGTGCGAGAACTAGCCATGGCGTCGGATAAGGCGCGTTATCATGGTCAATCAGTTGCCGCCGTCGCGGCGATTGATCCGTTCATTGCCGATGACGCCGCTCGCTTAGTTGAGATCGAGTATGAAGAATTACCTGTTGTGGGAGACCTCCTGGACGCGATGAAGTCGGATGCTCCCCTTGTCCATGAAGACCTGTTTACCACGGAAGAAGGAGAACCCGAGAAAGGAACGCAACCAAGTAACATCGCTATGCATATGGTGTACAGTCGCGGCGACGTGGAAGCAGGCTTCCGCCAGGCCGATGTGGTGCTGGAGCATACCTATCGCACGCAGATGGTGCATCAAGGCTACATGGAGCCGCAAGCGTGCGCGGCTCGCGTCGAGCCAGATGGAAAGGTAACGGTGTGGACCTCGACCCAAGGCGTATTTACTGTTCGCAACCAGTTGGTGGCGCTCCTCGGTTTACCTGCGAGCCGCGTTAAAGTCGTGCCGATGGAATGCGGCGGCGGCTTCGGTGGAAAGTCTCTTGCCTTATTTGAGCCTACTGTCATCGTACTCGCGCAGAAAACTGGTCGCCCGGTCAAGCTGGTGCTTTCGCGTGAAGATGTGCTGCGCGCGACTGGTCCTGGCTCACCAACAGTGATTACCGTGAAAGCGGGCGCCACGCGCGAGGGCAAACTCACTGCCGTGTCCGCAAGCATGCGGTACGACGCCGGCGCTTTTCCTGGTTCTCCGGTGAGTCGCGGCATCTTGGTTGGTCTTGCGCCATATAAAGTGGACAACATGTGGGCGGAAGGATTTGACATAGTCACCAACAAGCCGCGCGTGCAGGCTTATCGTGCGCCCGGCGGCACTCCGGCTGCATTTGCGGTGGAGTCGCTTATGGATATGCTTGCGGAGCGGATCGCCATGGACCCGCTTGAGTTACGCGCAAAGAATGCAGTTCAACAAGGCGATACGTTTCCCTTAGGCATGCCGATCAACCGCATTGGTCTTAAAGAAATTCTCGAACGCATCAAAGCTCATCCTTGCTGGACGACGCCGTTGGTCGGTCCAAATCGTGGCCGAGGATTAGCGCTGGGCTTCTGGATTGGCGGCTCCTTCACTTCCAGTGCGCATATCACCATCAACTCTGACGCCACCGCTTCTGTTCACGTTGGGGCCGTTGACCTGACGGGCACGCGCACCACCATTCTGCAAATGGCGGCAGAAGAGCTACAAATGCAGCCCCGAGACATCGTGGTAACCGTAGGTGATACAGATACCGCCCCGTTCGCTGACGTCAGCGGCGGCAGTCGCATCACTTATACGATGAGCACGGCGGTGTATCAGGCATGTCAAGATGTGATCGCCCAACTTAAAGAACGCGCTGCGGAAAAGCTCAAGGTCGCTGCGGATGAGCTTGAGTATGGGGAGAAACGTGTGTGGGTGAAAAGTGACCCCCAGAAAGCCGTGTTGCTGAAGGATCTTGCCCGTGAAAGTGTCGCCTTAGGAAAGGGGCCGATTGTGGGCAAGGGCAGCACGACGCGCATGCAACCCGCTCCTGCTTATGCGGCGCATGTTGCCGACGTAGAAGTTGATCCTGAAACCGGCAAGGTGAAGATTCTGCGTTACACCTGCTTTCAAGATGTGGGCCGCGCCATCAATCCCGCCCAAGTCGAAGGACAGTTGCAAGGCGGCGCGGTGCAAGGCATCGGTTGGGCGTTGAGTGAAGAATATGTGTTTGACAAAGGCATCTTGAAGAATGCGAATCTGCTGGACTACCGCTGTCCAGTCGCGCTGGACTTGCCCATGATTGACACCGTCTTGATCGAAGTTCCGGCTTCAGAAGGACCTTATGGACTTCGCGGCACAGGAGAAGTGCCGATCGTGCCGCCGGGAGCGGCGCTCGCCAACGCGATTTACCGCGCCGTCGGCGTGCGTCTGGATGAATTGCCGATGACGCCGGAGCGAGTGTTCTGGGCTACGCACTCGCAAACGACTCACGACGAACCGCAAATGGCGGCGGCAGATTAACACTCGGTCCGCGTGATTTTGAGAAGTTGGGTTCCGTCATGCCCGCGTAGGCGGGCATCCAGAATTGTTCAGCACTGGCTACGAGTTTTGCCTCCTGGATTCCCGCTTTCGCGGGAATGACGCCTCCCCTTTCTACCCTTAAAATCAACATGTCGGACTACTAAGACGAAAGGAGATTATACCTGTGCGCGAGTTTATGTTCGCTGCTCCACAAAGTGTACAAGAAGCGGTTGAGCTGCTAGCCCGAGCCAATGGCGAGGCGCGCCCCCTGGCTGGCGGGACGGATCTGATTGCGCAGATGAAAGAAAATCGCAAAAGCCCTGGAGTAATAGTCGATGTCAAGAAGATTCCAGATCTGAACGAACTCTCCTGGGATGCGCAGAACGGCTTACGGATTGGCGCGGCAGTGTCCTGCTCACGCATTGCGGCGTTTGTTCCTGTGCGCGAACGGTATCCTGCCTTGGCTGAAGCATGCGCTTTAGTAGGGTCGGTGCAGATCCAAAATCGCGCGGCGCTGGGCGGTAATTTTTGTAATGCCGCTCCGTCTGCTGACGCCGTTCCTCCTGTCCTCTCTTACGGAGGAAAGTTACTGATTGCCGGCTCGAACGGACGCCGAGAAATTGCTGCAGAGGACTTTTTTGTCGGTCCAGGACAAACTGTGCTTGGTAAAGACGAACTGCTGGTCCAAATCTCCATACCAACGCCGCCGTCTTCCTCTGGAGCGGCATATTTACGCTTCATTCCGCGGGAAGAGATGGACATCGCCATCGTCGGAGTCGGAACATTTGTACAACTCAATGCAGACCGCACCCGCTGCGAGCAAGCGCGTCTGACGCTGGCCGCCGTGGCCCCAACCCCTATACGAGCGCGAGAGGCTGAGGCGTTTCTCGTTGGCGAGCTGCTGGATGAGGCGACGATCTCTCAAGCTGGAGAGTTGGCGGCGAAAGCGGCAAAGCCGATTTCCGACGTGCGCAGTTCGGCTGCGTATCGTGTGGAAATGGTGAAAGTGTTAACACGCAGAACCCTGCAGAAAGCGCTGGAGCGGAT
>CAZUFQ010000281.1:0-8027 GCA_964618735.1 uncultured Enterobacteriaceae bacterium | reverse complement strand
GAGGCCTAGATTCGTTTACGACAAGGTTACGTCGAGGCCGAAGCCAGCAAACTGCGTGGGGCGTACTTACCATTGGAATTTCCCTCCGTCGGCGCCACGGAAAACCTCTTGATGGCCGCAACATTGGCGGAAGGCGTCACCATTATAGACAACGCAGCGCAAGAGCCGGAGATTGTCGACTTGGCGTTACTCTTGAACGCCATGGGCGCCCGCATCAGCGGCGCCGGCACGAGCAGGATCACTATCGAAGGGGTGACTTCCCTCCATGGAGCCAATCATGTGGTGATCCCGGACCGAGTCGAGGCGGGGACCTTTCTCACGGCGGCAGCTATCACATCTGGTGATATCTTCGTACGAGGAGCGCGCGCGGACCACCTGGCGGCGTTGCTCCAGACTTTTGCGGAAACCGGCGTCCACTTCTCTGTTCAGGAAGACGGCATCCGGGTGACTGGCAATAGACGCCCGTGCGGAGTCAATATCACCACCCTGCCATACCCAGGTTTCCCAACGGATCTCCAGGCGCAACTGATGGCGATGCTTTCACTCGGGGTCGGACACAGCACTATCACGGAAACCATTTTTGAGAACCGTTTCATGCATGCGCAGGAACTGGTGCGCTTGGGAGCGGATATTCATGTGCAAGGCAACATCGCCACAATCCATGGGGTTACGTACTTGACCGGGGCGCCAGTGATGGCGACCGATCTGCGCGCCAGCGTATCACTGCTGCTCGCCGGACTTGCCGCCCAGGGCGAGACGGAGGTTTCCCGAGTCTATCACCTTGATCGTGGATACGAACGCATAGAAGAGAAGCTTTCGCGGATCGGCGCGCGCATTCGCCGAGTGAAAGGATCCTAGCTGGCGCCTAACATGGCCACGAGAACGAAAAACGCTCGAGTTGTCTCGTTGTTAAAAACTACAGACCCCTCCTGTCAACGACATCTCCGACAACTCTTTCTGCGCGGAGAGACAGCCAGCGGACAGGTCGAACAGCGTGTCCGCGATATTCTTGCGCAAGTCAAGCAACATGGAGACCGCGCGGTCTGTGAGTATACCCAGACGTTCGACCGGGTGCGCACCACACCGAACACTCTGGCAATCTCTCCCGCAGAAATGGAGGCAGCGTTCAAACACCTCTCCCGAGCCGAACGCACGGCGCTGCAAACGGCCGCTAAGCGCATCACCACATTTCACCGTAAACAGCGTCATGCCAGTTGGTCGTATCGTGACGAACTTGGAGTGAGGTTGGGGCAACGCATTGCTCCGTTGCACCGGGTTGGCGTCTATGTCCCAGGCGGAAAGGCTGCGTATCCCTCGACTGTATTGATGAATGTCATCCCCGCCAAAGTCGCGGGCGTCAAAGAAGTCATCGTTGTTTCCCCGCCGTCGCCGCAGGACTATCATCCAGGTATTCTGGCCGCCGCTCATCTGGCCGGAGCAGACACTTTTTTTCGTGTTGGCGGAGCGCAAGCCGTGGCGGCGCTCGCTTATGGCACCAAAACGATTCCACGCGTCGATAAAATCGTGGGCCCAGGAAACATCTATGTCGCGACTGCGAAACGTTTAGTCTTTGGTCAAGTCGATATCGACATGATCGCCGGACCAAGTGAAGTGCTGGTTATCGCGGATGACAGCGCTTCGCCGCAAGACGTGGCCGCGGATATGTTATCGCAAGCCGAACATGACGAGCAGGCGGCTCCGCTGTGTCTCACAACCTCGGAATCCTTAGCAACGGCAATCGTACAAGCAATAACAGATCAGATGGCGCATTTGCAGCGCAGCAGCATCGCCGCTGTCTCCATGCAGCAACAGGGGGCTGTGATTGTGGCGCGCGATAAGGCTGAAGTCATCGAGTTGGCCAACGCTATCGCCCCTGAACATCTCGAACTTGCAGTGAGGAATCCGCGTTCGTGGCTGCCGGACCTCCATCATGCCGGAGCAATCTTTCTTGGTCATCTCTCAACAGAACCGTTTGGCGATTACATTGCTGGACCAAATCATGTGCTGCCGACGGGAGGCGCCGCGCGTTTCTCGTCCCCCTTGGGCGTGTACGACTTTCTCAAGCGCACCAACATTATCGAAGCGTCGCCTCGTGCGATAAAAACGTTGGGTCCACATATTCTCCGCTTGGCGAATATGGAGGGACTTGAGGCCCATGCGCGCGCCGTGCAATATCGTCTGAATGGGGCCAATCATGCGTAAAGCAGAGCTGCACCGCAAAACGAACGAAACCGATATTCAGATTTGTCTCAACCTCGACGGCGAAGGCCAGTATCAGATCGCTACTGGCGTTCCTTTCCTCAACCACATGCTTGAACTCTTCACGCGCCACGGATTTTTTGATCTGACTGTGCAAGCCAAAGGCGACATCGAGATCGACGACCACCACACGGTCGAAGATGTTGGTCTGGCGCTTGGCCAAGCCTTTCGTGAAGCCTTAGGAGATAAACAAGGGATTCGCCGTTTCGGCGAGGCGACAGTGCCGCTCGACGAGGCGCTGGTTTCCTGTGTAGTGGATCTGAGCGGGCGACCATTTCTCGTCTATAATCTCCAAATCAAACAGGAAAAAGTCGGCAACTTCGCCGTAGAGTTGATCCACGACTTTTTTCTCGCCTTTAGTAACCAGCTTGCGATGAACCTTCACTTCAACATGACGCATGGACGCAACCCACACCACATCATCGAAGCCGGATTCAAAGCATTCGCACGCGCCCTGGGCAGCGCCATGCAGTATGATCCACGCGTGAAGGGTGTGTTGTCTACAAAAGGAATGCTGTAACATGGAGAATGCAGAGAGGCCACAGGCTCGTGGATCTCTCTGCCCTTCCCTTTCTATAGCTTACAGCCTGCTCTTCCCATGACCAATCTCGATATCTTTTTCACTAAATTGATTAGCGCGTTCTTGCTGCTGCCGCTCAATCTGCTGGTCCTCAGTACGCTCGGACTTATGCTCCTCACGCGCCATCCGCGCCTCGGAAGGCTGACGCTCATCACCACGTCTTTGCTGTGGTATGTCGTCAGTGCTCCCATTCTCGTCGATGTGTTCCGGAAACAAGCCGAGACCGTCCCGCCGCTTGACCCGACAGCCTCCCTGCCCCCAGCTGACGCGATCGTGGTGCTCAGTGGAGGCCTCTACCATAAGGCGCCGGAATACGGAGGAGACACCGTCAACGGCTACGTTCTCGAACGCATGCGGTATGCTGCACGGTTGTATCGTCTCACCGGCAAGCCCCTACTTGTCACAGGAGGAAGCTGGAGGGGCGGAGCACGACCAGCAGCAGACACGATGAAGGAGTCCTTCGAGCAAGATTTCCACATTCCTGTGCAGTGGGTTGAAGATTGGTCCCGCAATACCACTGAGAACGCCCAGTTTAGTGCGACGATTCTCAAGCAGAACGGCATTCAGGCTGTGTATCTCGTGACCCATGCGCTGCATATGCCGCGTGCACGCGCATCATTCGAGAAAATGGGTCTGACTGTGATCCCAGCCCCCACGGGATTTGCGGGACAGAAGAGTTTCTCCGCGTTAGATTTTTTGCCCCAAGGTTCTGCAGTCGAGGTCAGTGCAAAGGTACTGCACGAGTGGATCGGACAGTTGTGGTATACGATGAAGTAGACGAAGTTGACGACCTCGTTTCCAGGCTCTGCCTGGGAATGCAATCCGGGGTCTGTTCGGCGTGGGTCTCCTGACCCCGCCGACAGCGCTGACCGTAGGTCTCTGATGCAACCCGTGGCGCGGTCAGGAGACCGGCCACAGCTAAAGTCAGGGCGATGAATTCCTACACATTCGCGAAGTGCGGCATCACTTCATTCATGAGCAAGCGCTGCGAGTTCACCCAGCCTTCGTTGTTCTCTGATTGGTCAAAAGTCAGGACTAAAAGACAGCCAAAGCCGCCGGTTTCTTGCTGCATATCCCCGAGCTTATTCACGATTGTCTTCGGCGACCCCACCAACCAACAGTAGTCTGCGAGATAATCCATTGTGACATCAGAATCCGGCACTTCTGGATGGTGCTTGAAAAGGCTCACCATACCAAACGATTTGAAAAGCGGCAGTAAGTATTCACGGTACACGCGTCCAATCATGCCGTTGATCGCTTTGTCCCGCGCCTCTTTGTCAGTTTCTGCGATATAGACTTCGCGAGAGATGCGCCAATCTGCTCGGCTTGGGGTTTTCCCAACTTTCTCGGCTCCGTCCAAAACGGCTTGCCAATGGGTTTTGAGATAACTGCTGCTCAGAGAAATGCTTAAAGGCATAAAGCCGCGTTCACCCGCAAATTTCAGGGTATCCGACCGAGGGGTCAGACCAGCAATGCCAATTGGCGGATACGGCTTCTGGAAAGGACGGAGATGATACTTCAGCGTGTCCAGCATGGTGTCAATTCGATTGACCGTCCAATACTGACCTTTGTACTCAAACGGCTCGGTGCTTTCCCACAGTTTCAATATGATCTCAAGCGCTTCCAAGGTCATTTTGCGATTCTCGCCCCCAGCGCCATCCACGTTGAACAACTTCCAGTCACTGGGGAGGCCGCTGGTGCCCACACCCAACATCATGCGCCCTTGGGCCATGTGATCCAAAAACGCCACCCGATGAGCAAGTTCAGCCGGATGATGGTACGGCAGCAAATGCGCCCCCGGGCACAGTTTAATATTTTTCGTGCGTAAAATCGCCTGAGCAATCAGCAAATCGGGAGCAGGATTCGGCTCCCACGGCGCGGTGAAATGCTCGCCAATCCAGGCTTCATGAAAACCGAGCTTGTCGCACAATTCGAGGTGATCCAGATCCCACATGTGACCGGTGTAAAAATCTCTTTCTGGTGGATGTGAAGGCATCATGAAGACACCAGCTTTCATAGAACCTCCTTACTCTTTCTTTCTGAAACTATATACGTAACAACACTTTTAGGGTACCAGGGCGCGCAGCCTGTCGCACGGCGGCTGCGCCTTCCGCCAACGGAAAGACTTTCGTAATGAGAGGAGACACCGCAATTGTCCGCTGCGCCAGAGCGCGTAAGGCGGGAGGAAATACCCCGCACCGGGACCCAACAACAGTCACTTCGTTAATCACCAGCGGAGCAAGCGACAAACTGTGAGGTTGCGCCACCGTGCTTTTCAACACCAGCGTGCCGCGTGGACGCACCGTTTCTATTGCAAAGGCGAGTCCGGCAGTCGAGCCTGTCGCCTCCACCACCATATCTGCTTGACGGGGTCGCCATTGCGAAAACAAAACCGTCCGCACGCCAGCATGTCGGACAAGCGCAAGTTTTTCTTCGTGTTTGCCGATCAGGGTCACTCGCGCCCCGGCGTGCTGTAGTACTTGCGCACACAAGAGCCCGAGTTTCCCATCGCCCAACACAATTACTTCACTCGCTGGCTGCACATGCACTTGTTCTAAAATTTCAAAGGCTGCCGCTAGCGGCTCGGTAAACACCGCTTCCTCATCCGCCACTTCGTCGGGAACGACATGGAGATTTGCTACCGGCACAGCCAGATATTCCGCAAAACTCCCGTCTGCGTCGAGAATCCCCATCACGCGCCGAGTGGGGCAGTGTCGCCCTACCCCGCGCTGACACGCCTCGCACACGCCACACGCAAAGTTGATCTCGCCAACCACCCGTTTGCCCAAGAGCTCAGCCGGTCCTTCACTCACGTCTCCAACAAATTCATGGCCAGGCACCCCACGAAAGTTCATGTAGCCTTGCAAAATCTGCAGGTCTGTCGAACAGATCCCAGCGAAACGCACTCGCACCAGCGCTGAGTCTTTCACCGTCTGGGGAACGGGATATCTCTTTTGTAACCGCAGCCGAGCGCCGTCCCAGTAGAGCGCCTGCATCATGAGTTATTCCTCCTCCGCTGCTCTTCAGACACCATAGGCGAGCGTTTCTTGCAAGTTCCTCAATGAGCGAACAGTTTTCTTCGCATGGCTCTTGCCTTCTTTCATCCTTTTATGGTCAAATAGGCCTAGTTTTATCGCTTGTATGAGTACCGCCAAAGATTCCGATCCCGTCCCAATACGTCGCTCAATCTCCTTGAGTTCCCTCCCATTTCTCTGTCCGTTATTCCTTTTGCAGTAAACAGAAACAGTAAAGCTTTATGCTCAGTATTGAGTGGCAACTGCTCTTGACCCTTTTTTTACTCTTAGCGAATGCCTTTTTCGTCGCAGCAGAGTTTGCCATCGTTAAAGTGCGCGGCGCACGGATCGACGATCTCGCGAGACGCGGCAGCCCATTGGCAAACGTCGCGCGCAAGATCATCCACAACCTCGACGCGTCGCTCGCCGCCGCCCAGCTGGGCGTCACCTTTGCAAGCCTCGGACTTGGCTGGATTGGTGAGCCCGCGGTTGCTCACGTCCTCCAACCTCTACTCAGCCATGTAGGACTCACATCTCCAGAAACAGTCCACACAATCGCCTTTGCCGTCGCCTTCGCTATTATTACGGCCATCCATATTATCGTTGGCGAACAGATGCCAAAATTTCTGGGCATCCGCAAACCACAAGAAGTAGCGTTGTGGACTTCCTTACCTTTTTTGCTTTTCTCTTGGTGTTTTTATCCTGTTTTGTGGCTCCTGAACGTCAGTGCGAATGGTTTACTGAAACTCTGTGGCGTGCACGATATCAAGGTGCAAGATTTGGCGCACTCCGAAGAAGAGTTACGCCTCATTCTCTCGGAATCGCAACGGCACGGCGCCCTTTCCGCAGGGAAAGTTAATTTATTAGAAAACGTCCTCGATCTGGCGGGACGCACGGTGATGGAGATCATGTCGCCGCGACCAGATATCGACCATCTGTCGCTGGAAAAACGGTGGCAAGAGAACTTGGAGATAATTTACCGCACTGGTCATACTCGTTACCCGCTGTGCGAAACCGATATCGATCATGTGATTGGCATTATCCATATTAAAGACATTTTCCTGCAGCGTATCGACATCAAAACGTCAGCTGACCTGATGAAGATTAAACGCGAAGTGTTGTTCATCCCGGAGAGCCGCCCAGTCGAAGCGTTACAACAAGATTTTCAGCAGCGCCGTTTACACATGGCCGTCGTCATCGACGAATATGGCAGCACGTCTGGTCTCGTCACCATGGAAGATGTCCTTGAAGAGTTAGTGGGAGAAATTCAAGACGAATTTGACTCAGAACCGCCAAAGCTCGAACAGACGGCCGAAGGCGCTATTGTTGACGGTCAGACACAGTTGGCGGATGTGACTGAAGCGTTAGGGCTGGAATCAGTCGAAGTCAAAGACGCCCGCACCATCGGCGGGTACGTGAATGCGCAGCTAGGGCGCATTGGACGCATTGGCGACACCGTCGAACTAGATGGTCACGTTGTTAAAATATTAGAAATGAGTGATCGGCGCATCATGCGCGTGCTCATCGTACCCCCCTCGCCGGCCCTACAACCACAAGCGATTGCAGCGGACGGGTGACGCTTGCGGTCACCTGGTGAGATCAGAGGGAAATAGCGCTGACTTCGGCAAGATACTGATCTGTTAGCCTACGGATCAATGAGACATACGCAATCATTGCGAAATATGCATGATATACATATACTGGTGCAGTGGAGAGCAGCTTCGATCCCAAGAAGAATGCCATTAACTTGCGTAAACATGGCGTGTCACTCGCGGAGGGTGATGGCGTCTTGAATGATCCTTTAGCACTCACGATTGAAGATGACTCTGCACGGGGCGAACAGCGGTTTATCTCTATCGGCATGAATACTTTCGGTCAGGTGATGGTCGTCGTCTACACCTATGAGGGCGAGAACACCCGTTTGATCTCAGTACGGCACGCGGAACCTAAAGAGAGACGAGCATATGAAAAAGGAGTATGACTTTTCCAAAGCCAAACGTGGCGCAGTTCTGCCCACGACCGGCAAAACCCGCATCACCCTGTATCTTGATAATGAGGTGCTGGAATATTTTCGCGACCTCTCAGAGAAGACAGGCCGTGGCTATCAGAAGCTTATCAACGAGGCGTTAAATGCCCAAACCGAACGGAGACAACAGCCGTTGACCACCAAGGCC
>CAZUFQ010000280.1:0-8037 GCA_964618735.1 uncultured Enterobacteriaceae bacterium | reverse complement strand
TCTCGCTGTGCCTAGCTGGACGCGTCTGGGTATGGCGCAGTCTCGGTCAGCAATGGAATACGCAAATCATAACTTCCGCCCGCTCCATCGTCGCCACTGGCCCGTATCGTTACGTCCGTCATCCGAATTACACTATTGTCATTGTTGAAATGTTCGCTTTGCCGCTCGTTCACAGCGCCTATGTGACGGCGTGCGTGTGTTCCGTGTTGAACGCCGTCGTGCTGCAACGGCGCATCTGCTTAGAAGAGGCGACCCTGCTGCAGAAGCCAGCCTATCGTCGCACGATGGCGAGTAAACCACGGTTCCTGCCAACCTTCCCGCGAGAACGTTGATGCTCCGCCTTGCTTACCGAAATTTACTTGTCCACAAAGGGCGCTTTCTCCTCGCTATTGCGGGCATCACCTGTTCGGTCGTGCTCGTTCTCTTTCTTATGGGCTTGTATGCTGGCTGGCGCGACAACATGTCGGCGTATTTACGCCACGTACAAGCAGACGTCTGGGTTGGTCAAAAGGGTGCATCGGATCTGTTTCACACGCTCTCTATCCTCCCTGCCGTAGGCGAGGACATGTTTTATCAAGCCGAGGAAGTCGTCAACGTTTCGTCTTTTGTGGGACGCCTCATGACGTGTGAGGCGCACAACCATCAATGCCACACTTTTCTGGTTGGGGTGAACGATAAAGAGAGTGGCCCGGTTCGCTTGCTCGCAGGGCGGACCAGCGAACGCGAGGGAGAAATCGTTGTTGACGATGTCTTCGCTCGCAAAGAAACAATTCATTTGGGCGAGACCCTGACCGTAGCAGGAACGCCATTGCAGGTCGTCGGGATTGCGCAAGGAGGGAATTGTTTTTTATATCAATATGCCTTTGTTACCTTAGCGCAAGCGAGACAACTGCTAGGACTTGGCGGATTAGTCAATTATTTCCTGGTGCGCTTTGATCCTGGCGTTTCGCTTGAAGCCGCAGTCGCGCGCATCGAGCACACTTCCCCTCTCGTGTCGGCGTATACGAAGGAACAGTTCATCGCCAATAATCTGTCTTTGACTGGAGATAATTTCTTGCCGATCCTGCGAGTGCTCGAAGTGATTGGCGTCCTCGTCGGCGCAGTCGTTATCGGATTAACTGTGTATACATTAACGGTTGAGCACGGAGCCGAATACGGCACTCTGAAAGCGTTGGGCGCACCGGATGCCGCGCTCTATGTGACGGCATCCGCGCAAGCGCTCATCTGCGGCGTCTGTGGATGGCTGCTGGGCGTGCCCAGCAGCTGGGGCGTCGTTGTCATTGCACAATACGTCGTGCCGCAATTCCCAGCATCATGGCATCCACTACACGCTGTGTGGACCTTGCTCTGCACGATCGGCATGAGTCTTGTCGCCTCCATCGCTCCGGCGCGACGCATCACGCGGATTGATCCACTGCTAGCGTTCAAGATGTGAGTGTGGGGAGAGTTATGGAGAAATTTTCTCTGGCCTCAAGCCCCAATCCTCAAGTCTCCGGCCTCATTCACCTTCAGACAGTCTGCAAAATTTACGGCTCCGGCGAAGCGGCGGTGCGAGCGGTGGATAGTGTTGATCTCACTATCCACGCGGCCGAGTTCGTTTTATTGCTGGGACCGTCGGGCTCCGGAAAGACGACGCTGCTCTCTCTGATCGGCGGGTTACTCCAACCAACCAGCGGCGCTGTCTACGTTGCCGGGACAGAGGTTTCACGTCTCCCGCCCAAAGCGCTCGCGGCGTTCCGACTCAAACAGATTGGTTTCATCTTCCAGTTTTTTCAGCTCATGTCGGCGCTCACCGCATGTGAAAACGTTGAGTTGGTGTTGCGCCTTTCCGGACAGACATCCCATCAAGCACGACAGGAAGCGGAAACCCTACTCACGCGCTTTGGCCTCACCCATCGATTGACGCACCTGCCAGCACAACTGTCTGGTGGAGAAAAACAACGCGTTGCGTTGGCGCGGGCATTGGCGCTCCGACCGCCAATTCTTATTGCTGATGAACCGACCGGCAGTTTAGATTCGCACAATGGCGAACAGGTCATCCATCTTCTTCGTCAACTTGTTGATGAAGAGCACCGCACCGTTCTTGTCGCGAGCCACGATCCACGCCTCGTGCCTGTCGCAACACGGGTCTTGCATTGTGAAGATGGACGCATACGAGAATGAACACTCAAAATTGCATATGCGAGTACGGATAAGTCAAACCATACGCAACACGACAATGTGGATTGTGAATTCAGGGCTGGAACGGTTGTTTTCAACAATCGCATTTATCTCTTGCTTCTGCTAGGGTGTCCCGAACGTTGAGCGCACGAAAGGAACTTCACCATGAGACCGCAACTTCCTCTGGCTGGGCTCTTGCTGCTTGGCTCGATTTCCTTCACATCCGCGCAGGAGAATCCCGAATCCAGACCGTCTGCCCTCTCTAACCCGCCCGCCTTTCAGCACTACGTCGCCCCGCCTTCGGGGCCTGTGCGGTTCCTGGCCTCCGAAGAAGGCAAAGCCATGCTGTTGCATTCCCCGCATCCCAAAGCGCAAGAATGGTTGCGGATGTTCCATGGAGAAGCGGCGGCGCAACTCTACTCTCCTCCACCTTCTTCTGGTGAGCGCCCCACGTCGCAGAACCCGTCGCTCCCGGGAAACTCACTGATCCCATCACGCCCGGGGACCACTCTCCCCAGCGCCGCGCAAGCTCCTGAGAGCACCTCAGTGCCTCTCGGGGTGCTACCGCGCCCAGGGGTTACGCCTCCTATTATAGGGCAAGCCGCACCGGTGCAATCCTGCGGCGGCGCCTACGGGCTACGGTTTAATCTGGAGCCACGCCCAGAGGCCTTGCCTCAGAACGATGAGAGTGTGGCCCTCCTCTATGGTCAGGGGATATCCGGCTCAGACCTGGTCGTGATGGGAGCCAACGACTATCGTGGAATGGCGGCGGTGGGAACGTTTGGGGGCAGCCTCAGCGGCTACTACGTGCACGCCACGGGAGCGGGTTCTGCCGGTTGCGGCATCCAGTTCGAGGGCGGTCTGCCCACCATTCCTAATCCGCTCAACCCGGTTGACGAACTGTACGGAGGCGGCGACCCGGTGGTGGTCGCGGACCCGGCCCGCGGCACCTTTTTCTACGCCGACTTGCGCTTCGACTATCAGGTCTACGGGATAGGGCTCATGCGGACGACCACCGGCCGTCTCAATAGTTCCACGTTCTGCCCCGCTGGCACGCACACCGGCGACACGGCGGCCCTCTGCTGGCCGACGGGCGCCCTACTTAACCCCACTCCCTACGTCTATCCCGCGTACGCCTACCTTGACAGGCCACACATAGCGGTGGACCCGCGCTCCGTCGGAACGGGCGCGGGAAACGTTTATGCCACCATGACACGGTACAATGGGTACCCGGCCTACACCACCGCCATACAGCTGGTAGTCTGCGATAATAATCTAGTCAGTTGTTCCCCGCCAGTAACGGTGAGCGGCAGTGACTCCGACGTGACGTTCTCTCAGGTGCAGGTGATTCCCTCAGGAGGCAGCGCAGGAAAGGTCACTCTTTCGTATGTGAACATTGCCTCTGGCCGGACTAGGAGTGGACTCACCGGCTATCACTACCAGATCAAATGGGTCGTCTGCACCCCCAACGGAGCGCCGAACGCCCCAACCTGCAGCCCACCCACGCTGGTCTACGATGAACACACCCCTCTTGTGGGCAATTTGTTGGGAGTCGTCAATTCCGCTATTTACACTTATCCCAAGCACGTCCATCAAGACCAAGGCGGCGGCTCCATCTCGACATACGTGATATGGGATAAGTGCAAGACGCCTCTTCCCCTCGGCACGTATAGTTTCTACACCTAGAACTGCCCTGACGCTGATATCGTTGAGGTGTATACATTCAACGCCGCCTCACCAACGCCGACCTGGGCAAGTGTCCCCATTGTAGTGAACGCCAGCCCCGGGCACCAAATCCTGTCCTCGCCCTTCACGGATCCCTCCACGCAAACTGTTAACATAGTATACTTGAACAGCAATGCCGACTTCTTTCGGCACAGGTTTGCAGTCACTTTAACGCAGTTCACACCGAACGGCGCTATCCTGCCGCCGACAGCGTTGGCTGCCGGCCTGAACGACCCGGCAGCAGACCCTTACCTGTCCGGCAACATCGGCGGCTACATTGGAGTGACCGCGAATGGAACAGGCGTAGGCGGGCAAAGCCATCTGTACACAGGCTTCACCAATAACACCACTGCTGGAACTTACTATGGAGTCTCTACTCCAGAACCAAACAACAATATCTCCTATTTCATATATTAATGTTGACAGCGGTTCGCAGTGCAACAGAAGGGCCGGAGAGTCCTCGCTTATCGTAGGACTCTCTATCTTTATTTCTTCTCGGCTGAATCTGTCTTGTGAGCTGGATGAGTTTCAGAGGACGATTTTGGCGGGACTAAGATCTGGGGGCTTTCTTCACCAGTACCCATGCTTCCTTCTGTACTCTCGGGGTGATCAGAACTGGCGCCTGTGGAAGGCGGTTGAGGCGAGATTTCCCCAGGGGTAGGGTCAGGCAAAGAAGGCATCGGCATTGGTTTGGCGTGTTCATAGTCGATTCCACCGTTTGCTGGAGAATTCTCACTTGGAGGCGACGTTACTACAGAGTCGCTTCCGTCGTCCTGCTGGCCGTTTTGTGCGGTCAGCAGGCCAGCCCACAAGAGGTAACCCACAAGGAGCCCACTGCCTATGAAAGCAGCATATTTCCACAGGAGATTACTTGTCGTCATACTCTGTCTCCAGACAAAATGTTTGCGAGCGAGCAAGCAGTTCTCAACTATCTTGTGTCAGATAGGAGAAAAACGATCTCACATAGCCAACTGTTAGGAATGTTCCTGCGTTTCTTTTTGCCTCCAATACCTTGATTCTGGCGCCTATTTTTTGATTGTAGCATCAGAAAGCAAAGGGGCCACTGCCCCTTTGCCTATTCTTGTTCTTCGTCTTGCTCTCGGATTCGGTGTCGGTAATGAGGCAAAGTCGGAATAGAGAAATACAGAGCTAAGACGGAGTCGGTTGACTCTTTGATCAAGAGCACGCAGCCGGAATGGCAAGACACGCTGCATTGAGCAAAGGAGTCAGATTCGTGCTCAAGAACGGGCTTGCCCCTTGCTCCTTAGGAGCAGTGCTAGTATAGCCCCAGCTGGTTACGCCCACGACGACATTGGCCACCGGGGCAGTCCCGGCAGTCGTCGCCGTAAGAACAGGGCGGTACCCAAAATTGACCAGCCACGGGCCACCACTCGATCCCCCACACATGAGCGAGCCAATGACCGTGTTGTTCGACTGGCTAGGAGTCTTCACGCCGTAAGAATCATTCCTCTCCATGAGACCGCCATTATCGAGACAGACCGGATACCCGATCTGTGTGATTTGCGTCAACCCACTCGCAGTAAAAACGTACCCATTCACACCATACCCAATCCATCCAGTCGAACTCCCCGGGTAAGCAACGCCATTGGCCGGGGCTTGTAAAACTAACACCGCAACATCATCCTGGCAGACAACGCCAGCGACAACGCAGGGATCCGTACCGTTGTAGTAGGAGGTTAGCACCCGGGCCTGACTCACAGACCAAGTCCCGTAGGGAGCAATGCCGTTTCTATATCCAGGCACAAAGCTCCAGTTGGTATAGAATTGGCTGTGGCCAAAATTCGCCACGCAATGCGCTGCCGTGACAACCACTCCCCGCTTAATCAGAGATGCAGAGCACACATAGGTGCTGGCGCCAATGTTAAAGAACAACTTGCCAGACTGTCGATAGGGGTAAGAGGTATTGGTAACAAGCGGGTACAGATCAGCTCGAGCGGTGCTAAAAGGATGATTATTCGTGCCAAATTCTTGAGACGTGACTCCATCCTCATTGGCGACCGCCATCCGTGGCGCACCCAGGTCGACCGGGCTCTTAACCCCGTTGCCTGCTTTACCCGGCCAATAAGCAGGCTCGCCCACAAAGGGCTGAGCCATATCCGACTGCATCCCGATATCTGAGGGAATGGGGGCAGTAGGGAGTTTCATGGGTTGAGCATTCACATAGTCGATCGTAGCGCCCCCCATCTGCGCCTGTATGCTCGCAGGATTGAAAACTGTGACATTCCCCTCCCGCGAGACTCCTACTGGCCCGGTGGCGCGTCCCTGCGGCAACCCCCCAATCGGTCCCGCGGAAACTTCTGTCCCCGCTCCATGACCCAGCAGACCTACAATAGCCAACGTAAGATATGGTTTCCAATTCATGATATTCAATCCTCCAGTTATAAGAGATGACTCAATCGCCAGAGATATACTCCTCAAGGAAACTCCCATTCTGAGAAGAATCTCTCGCGCGCTCTTGCAAACTAGCTGAAAATAGCTCTTACCCTGCCTTTCGCACTGCGTTCCTCCTTTCTTAACGACCCCTCGTCTTCCCCCTGAATGGCTTTCATCACAACAAGTGCACCCATGTCGGCAAACTTGAAGCGCAAGATTCAGACCATTTTTTGCGCCAATGATACTCGCCTGTTTTTGCCGGGGTTTTTGAAAATAGGTGGGAATAAAGATTTCCTGGATAGACAACTTTTTGAGTCATTGTCAATCATCGGCGACAGTGACAAAAAATTAAGAGCAGAAACGAAAAAAAGAGGAGGACATGGATCAGGAGGGGACGGTTACTGCACGCACTGACCCGACGCCGCTGAAAAAAGATGAGCCATTTTCATTTTATACTCAAGGGGGCGCCCCACTTATACATACAAGAGCAAGGCAGGCGAGGATGGGTATTCGGCGGGATGGCGTAAAGCCTTTATCGAAACGCGCAAAGAGACAACCGAGAGGCTGGGATTCATGCGCGCCATCCCAGCCTCCAGCTATGCAACTCAATTATTGTGGACGGAAATAGGGAATGACATATTTCCCAAACAGCTTGATGGAATCCATGATCTTCTGGTGGGGAATGCCGCCGAACTGCATGAAACAAAGGACTTGATCAATGCCTGCGGCCTCGTATTTCTTTAAGATATGAATACAGGTGTCCGGATTCCCCATACAGAACATGCCGCCTTCGATTAACGCGTCAAGAGATCTACCAGTGCGCTCTCCTTGCAAAGCGCCTATCGCAAATTTGTAGGAGTCAGGAATTTTCACCCCTTGTTCTTGCCATGGACGATAGAGTTGGAGAGACTTGTTCAGGAACCACATGCCCCCTGGGCCGCCCACCTCTCGCGCTTGTTGATCGGTCTCTGCACAATGAATGATGCCAAGCGCCGCCACTTGGTTGTTAACAAAAGCACCAACGGGCTGCGCCTGTTTAATCCCTTCGCGATACAGGTCGACTCGTCTGGTCAACTCTTCGGGTTGACCAATGTTAAAACATAACGCGCCGAGACCTTTCTGCCCTGCGGCAGTAAAGCTGTCTGGCTGGGCGCACGCTACCCAAAGCGGAGGATGCGGCTTCTGCACGGGCTTGGGAATGACAGAGCGAGGGGGGATCTTAAAGAATCTCCCTTCGTGAGAAAAGGGATCTTCCAACCACATGCGTGGGATAATAGACACAGCTTCTTCCCACATGGCCTTGGTGTCTTCGGGATTGATCGCGAACCCGCCCATTTCAATAAGAGTTGTGGACCGCCCGGTGCCCAGTTCGCAGCGTCCGTCGCTAAGAATATCGAGGACAGCGGCGCGCTCCGCTACTCGAATAGGATGGTTATACTGCGGCGGCAGCAGCGCTACGGCATGACCGATACGGATTTTGCTAGTACGCTGAGAGATGGCGCCATACAACACTTCTGGCGCTGGGCAATAGGAAAACTCGGTTAAAAAGTGATGCTCGACCGTCCAGAAATGCTCGAACCCCATTTCTTCAGCGAGCACCACCTGAGCAATGACTTGCTTGTACGTGTCTTGGACAATGCCCGGATAATGGGGCTCTGGGATTTGAATCTCATACATCAAACCGAACTTCATGTGATATTCTCCCCTCTCTGTGATTTTCGAGGATCTTGAAGCTTTAGCTTCTGGTTTCCTCTGCAA
>CAZUFQ010000279.1:0-8058 GCA_964618735.1 uncultured Enterobacteriaceae bacterium | reverse complement strand
TGTACATCCTCGACTTGGGGCACGCTCTTTTGCAACGTCAGCTGCGCAGCGCCGCCCTTCGGGGTCAGTCGTTGATACATGAAGGTGTAATTTTTGAGATTGTTAACAAATAAAGGAACTTCACTGTCGATGCCTTTCTCCAGAACGGCGTCCCGATAGTCAAGCACGAAATTGGGGTTGCGGTGATTGGTGGCAAAGCTGGTGGTGATCGGCTGCGTCAGCTCCCGGCCGAAGATATCCTCGACCCCGAGCGGTTCAACGTGCGTGAACCATGATCGCACCCAGCGCCAAAGACGTTCAAGAAACGAGATCGTCTGTGCACGCGACTGCACGGTATACTCCTGCGCCGCCTTGAGACCAACTGGAAACCCGACCTCATAGATTTGACCGCGACTGTGCGGCTGGCGGAATTGGTAGCCGATGCTCGCTTCACCTTCCGTGTTTTCCGAAGTTTCTGCAGGTTCACCTTCTTCAGTCTCTTCAGATTGGGACTGCTTCCAGCCGCCAATAGGCGGCGTGAATTGTAATTTTGCGCCCAGCTGAGCGCGTTCCACTGGCGTGCTGAAGGCCAGGCGTATTGGTTGCATCGGGTCGCATTTTTCTGTGGCCGACTGCCCTGCCGGAATCATAAGCGATTTATCATCGTTGGTTGTGCAAGTGACGCCGAGGAAGGCAAAGGCAGGATACGTATCGAATTGGACGATCTCGCTGGAAGTCACACTGGGTTCGGGACCGAGCGCAGAGATCAACCCGGGTTCACTTTTGAGCACGACATGGGTGTCCAGCGGCAATTCGCGTACTGGCTCAACCAGCCATATCCTGCGCGCTTCCTTGCCTTGTGTGGTATGCAAATTGTCATCGCTTTTTTGCGGCGGCGATTTCTTGAACACTAAGGCGTACGGCTCTCCTGGTACGGGAATCAGCCGCGGCGGTTCACGATCGGTAGGGTCAGGTTTAGCTCGCAAAGCGACCCGCTCATGCTGATCTCCCAGGTTCAGGAAAATATGTTGCGCCACTGATTCCTGATCGACCGGTTGGTTAAACACCAGTCGAACCACAGGATAGCCAGGCGATTTCCACTGCCAGAATTCTTTCTCGTACACATCCGGACGCTGAGTAATGAAGCTCGAATGGTAAGTATCAGCGAGAGTAGCCCCATCCTCAGCGGTAATACCCGGCTTAATTTCTACTGTGTAGCGGGTAGCTTCCCGGAGCGGTTCTTTGTCTGGCAGGTTGCACGCAAGCGCCGAGGTGTTGATCCAGCGCCACTCGCAGGGCGCGGCTGGCGTAATGACGATGGGAATTTCCGAGAAGGGACGCTCCATTTTGCCGATCGGCACGACTGGACGGTTGAATTGGATGACAATCTGTTTGCCTGCCGGCACATCTTCGCCGTCCGGCGTTACTCGAATGATGGTCAAGGTTTGCTGAGCGGCAACTTCAGTGGAATCGAACGCGGCGTGTACGCCATGCAGGGGGAGAAAGGCGGCAAAACAGACCAGAGCACACAATAATCGTTTCATAACCTTTCCCCTCGCCCCAATACGGATGGGCGAAGTGTAAATTGTTTCAGAGACAATTGCTACCGCTTGAAACAGGTTGTGAGCAATTCTAGAGCGTCCTCTTCAGATGAAGTTTTCAGTATGAGCAGAAGCCCGCTTGCGCTCTGCTGAACGGCAGGATTTATTAGAAAAAGAAGATAAGATGCCGAAGACAACATAAGGCGTCACAAAAAGGTACAATATCTCGATGGCATGGCAACTCGCTGCTTCTTACCCTGATTATTTCTATCAACTGGCGACGTTGGTGCGCGACCCGGTCTACCGCAACCCTCAAATGGTTGATGGGCGTGGACAGCCGATTTTGTTGATTCCCGGATTTTTAGCCGGGGATTGGACGCTCATGAGAATGGCTGGATGGTTGAACCGACTCGGTTATCGCGCCTACTTTTCCGGCATCGACTGGAATGTTGATTGCCCGAATAAGACCAGCGAGAAACTGCGGTGGCGGCTTGACCATATTGCCAACGAGACGAGCGAGCCCCTGATTGTGATTGGTCATAGCCTCGGCGGGCTGCTGGCGCGGTTCCTCGGCGCAAACTTTTCCGACCGTGTCTGTCATGTCATCGCCCTTGGTTCTCCTCTGAACGTCAACGATCCGGAAAGTGTGCATCCACTTGTACGCTCCGCCTTTCAGCTTTTGACCCCCTTGAGGCGGTTACGAGGGGGAGTTAATCCACAGTGCGGGAGCACTGCCTGCACCTGCCGTTTTGCCCGAACCGCTTTCTCTACGCTTCCTATCGCGGTACGTTCCACTTCGATTTTTTCTAAAAGTGACGAGATTGTGGATTGGCGTTCCGCCATTGATCCCAATGGCGAGAATTTCGAAGTCTCAGGCCGACACCTTGGTTTGATTGTCAACCGAGAAGTGTATCAAGTCATCGCTCAGGTTTTAAACGCCTATACCGTGGTAAATAAGCCGATAAGCAAGCTACTCAATAATAAGATGGCCTATTGATATAAAGTAAAGAAATAGAATAATCCTCTTGGAACTCTATTACTTGAGTTCGTTCAGAAGACGATCCAGCTTTCCGTCTACTCCTAATGCGTTTCTTCGGGCGCTCGTATAGATATCGTCTAACACCTGATCGGGATCGGGTAATCCGAAAGACTCCACAAGCTCCTTCTTTGTGGCTTGGAGCTGCTTTGCCCTCTGATCAAAAATCTTGTTAAGCGTCAATTCCGTAATTTCCTCCAGAACAACTCCTTCTTCGTTGAGAATTCGCAAGGAATGAATTGGGGATGGAGAGACGGGACGCTTCATTTCGGAAATCTGAACTACGGTCTCTGAAAATGAAAATACTACTTGAAAAGTGCCCTCCTTGACAGTCGTTTCCCAGTGTAGCGTGCCAGAATTGGTCCGATCCCGTATGTTCACAACTAAAGTCAGGATCTTTTCATCTATCATATTGTCTACTCCCTATCTTGTTTGAGAGTTTCCAGAATCTCGTTGAGTTTATCGATTTGACCAGACAGGATTGTGTTCAGGTGCGCTGGGCTGGGCTCGTCATTTCCTGTTTCTAAAAAAATGTCTACTACCCGTTCAAAATCCGCAAGATGCTGAATCGTTCCCATAATAGTAGCATGATCGTTCTGGGGCATTCCTTGATTACCTTGACGGATAGTAATAAGCATTTGGCGGACTATGGGGTACCGGTCGGGTAGCATACGCCATCGTGATTCTCTCTGTAAGAGCTTGATCTCTTCCAGTTTTGCGATTGCTGTAGAGAAATGTGTGATTGTGTGAGAATGGATAATAGCATCTCTCGCTTTCACTGCTGCGTCTTTTGCCGCTTCTGCTGCCGACTTGGAGCGTCGTGCTACTGAAATAGTAATCCAAAACCCCAAAAGGGAGACCAAGAGACCAGCAATGCTTGCTATGTCGCCCCAGTGTCCCTTGTCAATGAACTGGAGAACCTGTCCCCACCAGCTAGCGTCGTTATTTGCGATCATCTCCACACAACGAACCATTTCATATTTTCGTATATCGGGCCAGATATCTTTAGCTGAATGTTGGAGCTTAATCATGTACGGAGGTTCTCTTGTGAGTGACCATTGCAAAAAGGTAAAAACAAGAACGTCCGTGTGAGTCAGGAGTCAGTTGCTTATGAAGTCGTGGCTAATTTTTGTGGAGATCGGAATCCTGGGGGGCGTTGCTTCCGGATTGTTTGGAGTGGGCGGCGGCATCGTCATTGTCCCCGCTCTGATTTATTGGGCAGGCTTTACCCAACACAAGGCCACTGGCACCAGCCTCGCCGTGCTCCTTCCGCCCATTGGCCTTGCCGCCACTGTGGAATACTATCGGCACGGCAATGTTGATGTCCCCGCCGCCGCAATTCTCGCTGCTACGATGTTTCTTGGCGCGTGGGTGGGCGCCGCGATCGCGAATAAAATGGAAGGTCCGCATTTGCGGCTCGCTTTTGGCGTCTTCATTCTCGGGCTTGGGGTCTACCTGATCTATGGCGCCTGTAAGCGTCTCGGATGGATTTAGAAAGTTGCCTTCATCCCGCAGGTGGGCTATCGTCGAGACGGAGGGAAATGCTTCCCGGGTTTTGTTTCTCATGAAAACAACTGTTCGCTGTTTCGACAGCAGATAGGTCAAACAATGGATACTACTATTCTTGCCACCGGCTTAGAGTTCCCTGAAGGACCAGTATGTAACCGTGATGGATCGGTCTATGTTGTTGAGATTCGCGGGGGACAACTGCGAAAGATTGGGGCTGACGGCTCTACGTCCGTCTTTGCTCGTCCCGGGGGCGGACCCAACGGCGCAGCCCGGGGCCCGGACGGAGCACTTTATGTGACTAACAACGGTGGGTTTGCTTGGAAGAACAGCCGTCCGATCGGTCCAGCGCCGGACTATGACACTGCTCGCATTGAGCGGATCGACGCCAATGGAAACGTACAACGTCTCTATGCCTCGTGCGAAGGCGTGCGTCTCAGCGCGATCAACGATTTAGTGTTTGATGAGAGCGGCAATTTCTATTTTACCGATCCCATTCATCGCGATCCGCAAAACCCTGAGCCGATGGGCGCGCCGACGAAACGTCAGGGGAAAGTGTATTATGCCTCTCCAGATGGAAAGTCCATCCGCTGCGTCGCTGCTCCTCTTCAGCATCCCAATGGCATTGGTCTGACGCCGGATGGGAAAACGTTGCTCGTAGCCCAAACATTTGCAGGTGATCTTCTGGCGTTTCCTATTGTGGCCCCAGGGGTGTTAGGGGAGAAGGGCCTGTTTGGCCAGCTTCCGCAGGGGTACTATCCGGACGGGTTCTGTCTTGATGAAGAAGGATACGTCCTCGTGTGTGGACCAATGGGAGGCGGCGTTGTGGTCTTCGATCCACAGGGGAAAGTCGTTGAAGTGATTCCCAGCGAGGACAAGATGGTGACCAACGTGGCCTTTGGCGGATCAAATTGGTCAACGTTGTATATTACAGAGTCTGGCCTAGGACGTGTTGTGACGCGCGAGTGGCCGCGGCGCGGGTTGGTGTTGTATCCGGATCGGTGAGGAGAGTTCAGAGGAGGAGAGCATCCTCTCATTCCTCTGAAAAAAGACGGCACTGTTGGACATGCCAGCAGTGGCGCACTCAGTTGTTTTCATAGTCAAGAGTGCTTTGCGGAGCCTCTCTAACTATCGTACTTTAGCGACTCGCTAGTGTGGAGGCGTGAGCCGCCGTCTCTAACTGTTCTAAGCGAGCTGCTAAGGCGGCGTTCTGCTGGGTGAGGGCGGTTTTTAGCGCTGCAATCTCCTGCTGCTGGCGTGCATTCTGAGCCTTTAACTCTGCAAGCTGATGAGATTGCACGGTGAGCTGGCGAGCCTGCACGCTCAGCTCTTGCTGTTGGTGCTGGTGTTCGTTGAGCAACATCGGAATGAGCTCATGGTACTGGACTGTCTCCACTTCCCCTGTGGCGCCTCGCACTACCAACTCGGGGTAGACTTTTGCAACCTCCTCAGCGATCAGTCCAAATTGTTGGATGCCTTGCTGGTCTTGCTTGTAGCGAAAGACGACTGGGCGTAGTTGAAGCAGCTTGCGACTGCGCGTTCCCATATCGGAGATGTCTTTTTTGTAACGAGCTGAGGACGCCAAGATGCCCAGCTGACCATTGCTGGTGATAAGCACCTGACTGCCGGTCACAGGCGCCCCAGCGATACCAGCAATGAAAGTGGTTGTCTGGACTTGCCCAAGCCGCATTGTGTTCGATTCGGTGGCGGCTCCCTCGTTGCCCAGATAAATGTTATTGTCCCCGCTCAAGAGGGTGGCTCCTGCTCCCCAGCCGATGGCAGTGTTCGCATTGCCAGCAGTGTTAGCGGCAAGCGCCCAGACGCCGCTGGCGGTGTTGGCGTTGCCAGTGATGTTGTTATAGAGAGCACCGGCTCCGTCGGCTATATTCTCGAAACCGATGGTGTTATTGAAGAGCGCCCAGGGGCCGCTGGCCGTATTGAAATTACCGGTGGTGTTGTGGAGGAGCGCCCAGGGGCCGCTGGCCGCGTTGTCAAAGCCGGTAGTGTTAGAGGCGAGCGTGCCGGGGCCAGTGGCCACATTCTCGAATCCGGTGGTGTTGGAGACAAGCGCCCAGGGGCCGCTAGCCGTATTGAAATTACCGGTAGTGTTGCTGAAAAGCGCTTCGAAGCCGTTAGCAACGTTGTCAAAGCCAGTGGTGTTGGAGGTGAGCGCCCAAACGCCGCTGGCCGTGTTCTCGAAGCCGGTGGTGTTAGAGATGAGCGTCCAGGCGCCACTGGTCGTGTTGGCGTTGCCGGTGGTGTTATTGAAGAGCGCCCAGGCGCCGCTAGCCGTATTCGCAAAGCCAGTAATGTTGAGAGAGAGTGCCCCGGCGCCGCTAGCCGTGTTCGAATTGCCAGTGTCATTGTTGGTGAGCGTCCAGGAACCGAGGGCCGTATTGTAGAAGCCGGTGGTGTTGTTTCGAAGCGCGTTGTTGCCAAAGGCGGTGTTGTGAACGCCGGTGTTGTTCTCGAGTGCGTTGGAGCCGCCGGCGGTGTTTCCAGTCGCGTCGCTGGGGTCGTTGTTCGGTGGTCCCCCTCCCCAGCTCGACGCGGCTCCTAGTGTAAGGACGAGTAGGCTGGTGGCGATTCTGGTGTTGCAAGTGATTCTGTTCATGAACCCCTCCTTATAGTTAATACTGAGTAAAGTTGTACCGTCTATCTAGATACGTGCCCTGTATCCAGATAGTAGCCGGAGGTATCCCACCCTGCGAGCCGGCTGTCAATGGCGGTAATTTTTGCACGTTCGTCCTCGGCGGTGAAAACTCAGGCAGAGAGAAGAGCTACCCGTCATTCTGAGCATACCAGCGCAGGAAAAAGTGCCCCGGAATCCAGGAGTGGAAGACTGGATTCCAGTTTTCGCGAGAATGGCGTCCCTATGAGTCTTCCAGCGAAATCGCTGTGACAAAGTTAATAATTAGTTAAAATGCGGCAAAATTTCTTTCCCGTACAATTCAATCTGGTCCATCACTTCTTCAAGCGGGCAGGAAGGCCGTAAAACAAACTTGACGCAGCCTGCTTCGACAAAGCTCTGTAATCGTTCGACGCACTCTTCCGGCGGACCTACGATACAGCGAGCGGCAACCTCTTCAGGCGGCATATTTAACCCGCGTAAAAATGGCGCAACCTTTTCCCAGGCTGCTTTTTTGTCTCGTTCCACATGCGTGAGGAGCAGCACGCCGGCTTCGCGTGGATTGACTGCGCGGCCCGCTTCCGCTCCAAACGCGATTAATTTATCCATATCGCGCTTGAACTCCTCGGGACTTGTCAGCGCAGGAAACCAGCCGTCGCCCAAGCGCACCACGCGCTTGAGAATAGCGTCGCTTTTGCCGCCAATCCAAATGTCGAGGGGGCCTTTGTGCGGCTTGGGGTTAATTGAGACATTTTCAAATTGATAAAACTGGCCGTGATGGGTGACATTGTCCTCTGTCCAGAGCTTGCGCAGAATCTGAATGCCTTCGTCAAGACGTTTGCCGCGTTCTTGTGTAGGAATGCCGCAGGCTTCTAAGTCGCGCACATCGCTGCCGCTGCCGACCGCCATGATCATGCGTCCGCCGGAAATGTAATCGAGCGTGGCGTACGTTTTGGCGATTTGAATGGGATGGCGCGCCGGCAAGGTGAGCACACTGGGACCCATTTTCAATTTCTTAGTGCGAGCAGCGATCATAGAAAACAGGCAGGTGATGTCCAGAGTCGGGTTGCGCGTGACGATATGATCGGACAACCACAGTGAATCCAAGCCTACCGACTCTGCGAGTTCAGCGCTGCGACAGAGCAGGTCCGGGTCTGGAAGTCCGTATTTCCACTGGCCAAAGCCGATGCCGATTTTGACGCCGGTCATAGCGATAGTCTCCTTTGCAATGGTGCTTAAATCCCCCGCTCGGCTGCGCCTTCGCGGCCCCCTTTGCCAAAGGGGGCCGACAGACGCGTAGCGGCTGGCTAGGGGGATTTTAGCTCCTGGGCATGATTACCTTTTCTCCAAAATATGGAGCAGTGCAG
>CAZUFQ010000278.1:0-8068 GCA_964618735.1 uncultured Enterobacteriaceae bacterium | reverse complement strand
TCTGGGTTAGCCAAATTGTTGAATTGTTGAGGAAGGAAGTAAGTTTCTTGCTGAGCGGCAATCTCATTTGCTCGTTGAATTGCAGCATGCATACCTTTGGTGTCAGGCGTCAGTTCGAGTGTTGCTCCATAAGCAGCAAGCAAACGTCGTCGCTCCTCACTCATTGTATCTGGCATGGTGAGGATCAACTCGTAGCCTTTGACTGCAGCAACAAGGGCAAGACCAATTCCTGTGTTCCCACTCGTGGGCTCGACAATCGTATCGCCCGGACGTAGCCGACCATCTTGCTCCGCTTGTTCGATCATGCTGAAGCAGATGCGATCTTTTATGCTCCCGCCAGGATTAATCGACTCTAGCTTGGCCCATACCGTTGCCGAATCAGAATCAACAAGACGGTTCAGTTTAACTGAAGGTGTGTTCCCAATGAGTTCAAGAAGGGAACGTGCAACTTGGCATGGTAACGCCATGGCTGTATGCGCAGAAAACTCACTTAATGTAGCTTTAGAGATGTCTTGCTGATGCTATAGACCCTCAGGGGGAATGTCAATCGAAAAAGAAAATCAACGAGGACTCGTGCTATTCCCTGGAAGTCTTGGCGACGCAGTCTGTGTACAACCAGCTATTGAGCACCTCTGTCGAGAATATAATGGAAATCTCGTTCTCGCCGTTAGAGGAGAGGCCTTCGAGTTATATACGGCTTTTCCAATTGCGAAGAATGTAGTTTCTCTCGAAGGACAAAGTTTTTCTTCTTTATTTTCTTCTTCTCTCAACGAATTGAGATCAGTCCGTCCGTTTTTTTCCTCTTTTTCACATCTCGTTTCATGGTATGGCCATCCTCAGGTTGGTGAAAACTTACGCTTCCTCTCTCATGGGCACATTCGCTCCTTTCCCTTTTTTCGTGGCCAGGAAGATCTCCATGCTGTTGTATATTATTTGCGCTGCGTCGGTGTTAATGGAGTGCGATGTCCTTCTTTTAAAATCCCTGAGTCTGCATCGGCATGGCGAGACCGATGCTTGCAACGACAAGGTGAAAGCGTTTCTCAGAAAATACTTGTTCTCCATCCGGGAAGTGGTGGAAAGAAAAAGAGGTGGACCGCTGAAGGTTTCCGTGCTGTTGCCTCCTGGTGGCGCAGTCACCAATATGGAAAAGTTGTTGTCCTTCTTGGTCCAGCTGAACAGGCTGAGATCAAAGAATGGGTCTGGATTGGAGAGGTCGTCCTAGAGCTTTCTGTAGAGCGAGTAGCTGCATTATTGAGCCAAGCGGATCTGTATGTGGGGAACGATTCCGGAGTGAGCCATCTGGCCGGAGCCGTAGGAATCCGAGGGGTCGTTTTGTTTGGACCGACGCAGCCGCAATTGTGGAGACCGTTGGGTGGAGGTCTGGATGTTATCCGAAATTCTACCTACCGAGCCGCTTATCCATCTACTGAAGGAATTTCCCTTGCCGAAATTCCCGTAGATGCAGTGATCGCAAAGTTGCTTATGTATAGCAGATAATAAGACCTTCCTTTTTATTGCATGAAGAAATATATTTGAAAAATAATTACCCTGAATGAGGGAAAACTCTTTTTTTGGGAGGCCATCAACTATGGCGGAAGAAGAACAGGAAAGTGGAAGAGGATTCCGCGTTCAAGACCGACGGCGATTCTCCTCTGAAACTGGAGAAGCAAAAGTTGAAGAAACTGAGCAACCATCAGTTGAGACAGCGAAAGAAAAACAATCTACTCAACAGGAATTCCGAGCACAAGCCGAACGAGAGGCGCGTAGCCATGCCCCTGAACCCATTTCGTTTTCAGGTTTTCTTTTAGGTCTGACAACCCAAGCCTTGATGTTTATGGGCGAAGTCCCTCCTCCTCCGGGACAGACAAAACACATTGAACTGGAAGCGGCCAGACACACGATTGACCTGTTAGCCATGCTACAACAGAAAACAAAAGGCAATCTCGACGCCGCCGAGGAGTCAATGCTTGAGAATGCCTTGTTTGATCTTCGCATTCGATATGTAGAAATTGCGAAGAAGAACTCATCGTCATCTCCAGAAAAATAAATGCTTCCGTGAAAACGAGTAAAGGAAAAAATGCGCCGGATATTTTGGCGAACGATGCTTCTTACCTTCTTATGTCTTACCCTCTTCGTCGGAATTATAGGGTGGAGATTCTATAGGAAGCTAGAATATGAAGTTACGACGCGATTTTCGAATCACCAATGGGACATTCCATCAAAATTGTATGCAGCGCCGGTACTGCTCTACCCTGGATTTGATATTTCTGCGATGGGGATGATCGAGCTCTTAAATCGCATGGACTATCGATCTGTTGATAAGACTGTGCAAGCGAGTGGAGAGTATTTTTATGATCCACCCCATCGTGTCCTCCAGATTTTCTTACACGATTTGCCTGCAGCAAGTGGTGAACGCAGACAATCTCGACGGGTCAGCCTGAGGCTTCTGGATGATCGGATCGAAAAGCTTACCGATCTTGACGAAGAGAAAGACTTACGCGGTGTCGAACTCGATCCCGAAATTATCACCAGCTTATATGATCAATCGTGGGAAGAGCGCCGTGTCGTGAAACTCTATGAAGTGCCTTCGTTGCTGGTCAAGGCCCTATTGGCGGCGGAAGACCAACGGTTTTTTGAACATGAAGGGATCGATCCTTTGCGCATCATCGGCGCTGGTCTGGCCAACTTTTCTGCTGGACGAACGACCCAAGGTGGTAGTACGCTGACCCAACAACTCGTCAAAAATTTCTTCCTTACACAAGAACGAACGTTACGTCGCAAGATGGTGGAAGCGTGTATTTCCCTCGTGCTCGAATTGCACTACTCAAAGTTAGAGATTTTGGAAAATTATCTCAATGAAATCTATCTCGGCCAACGTGGCGCGAAAAGTATTTTGGGTATGTGGGAAGCCGCTCGTTTTTATTTTGGCAAAGAGCCGCGTGATCTCACCTTAAGTGAGATGGCTATTCTTGCCGGCATGGTGAAGGCTCCAAATTTGTACGCCCCCACTCGTCATCCTGATGCAGCCCTGCAGCGCCGCAATTCCATCTTGCAGCGGATGCGCGAACATGGCGACCTTACACAAGACGAATACGACGCGGCTCGACAAGAAACGATTACTCATCGGCAATTGCCCGCGGACGTGAATGGTGCGCCGTATTTTGCGGACTTTGTTCGTGACGAACTACAGGCGAATTACCCGAATGATGCGTTGTCCACCGCAGGGCTGCAGATCTTCACTTCATTAGATATGCGCCTACAACGGATCGCTCAAGAGGTAGTGCATAAGGGCGTAGAAACCCTTGAAGCGCAACATCGGAATTTGCGAAAAGCGAAACAAGAGGAACAGCTGCAGGCGTGTTTAATTGCTATGCGGCCGCAAACTGGAGAAGTGCTGGCTATGGTCGGAGGACGCGACTATCAGGCCTCACAATTCAATCGTGTCACGCAAGCGCATCGGCAACCTGGGTCGGTCTTCAAACCTCTGGTGTATCTGACTGCTCTTGCGAGAGAACGTGAGCGCCACGAGGGACGCTTTCTGCCCACAAGTTCCGTCCTAGACGCCCCGTTCTCTTGGTCGTTTGGAGACCAAGTCTGGAGTCCGGGAAATTATAACGATAGATACTACGGAACTGTGACGTTACGCCAGGCTTTGGAGAAATCGCTGAATGCGGCGACTGCTCGAGTAGCAAAACAAATTGGACTGAAGCCAATCCGTGACATGGCGCGCCAGTTAGGATTTGTGAGTCCATTACCATTATATCCATCTATGGTTTTGGGCTCTGCTGAAGTGACTCCGTACGAAGTCGCTGTTGCATTTAGTGCGTTGGCGAATCAAGGAATCCGCGTCACTCCACTTCCTATCAAGAAGATTACAAACCAAGAAGGAGAAACCCTAGAGCGGCGAGCCCTACAGGTTGAACAAGTTGTTCCTCCCGATGTTGCTTACATGATCACTCATCTGATGGAAGGAGTGATTGAAAACGGCACAGCTCGTGAGGCGCGGAAAATGGGGTTTGTGCGGCCAGCGGCAGGAAAGACCGGTACGACTAACGACTACGGTGACGCCTGGTTCGTGGGCTTCACCCCGGATCTCGTCACTGTCGTCTGGGTTGGATTCGATCACCGGGAGTCACTCCATTTATCTGGTGGTCAAGCCGCACTTCCTATTTGGACAGAATTCATGAAGCGTGCTACCGAAGGAGAGCCTGTGCCCTGTTTCTCTCCGCCTCCAGGGATCCGCGTGCGACGAAGAAGAGATTTTACGGATCAAGAATCGGCCTTTTCTTGTCCTGCTGCTACAGAGGAAGCCTTCTACTCGGATGAAGAGACCCTGCAACCTCAGACGTTTCCTGATTTGCATTCTGCCTCCATCGACACCTCGTCTCATGTCTATCCCCCGACCACAGAAGCGACGCAGCTACAATCGACCACACCTACACCGTCTTCGCCGTCCCCAACTCTTCCAAGCGGATCAACAGAAAGAAAACCATGGTGGCGCCTCTTTTAAGATTATTCCTGCAGAGAATATCTTGGTGGAGCGGATTGTGCGGGCTTGCGTTCTGCTTCTCCTTGCCCTTTGCTTTTGCCCAAGACCCAGAGGCTCCCTCTGTTGCTCATGAAGAAGAGGAACAAGTCCTACCTTCTAACCATAGAGTGTACGAAGAAGACCTGCCTTCCTCTGAGTCGCCCGCAGCCTCTACGGAAGAAGAACGATCGTCGTTCTCTGCCGAAGGGGAAACACATCCTCCTTTGGAAGGAACCACGCCGTTTCGTGAATCGGACTCTTCTCTGCCTTCGGTTGTGGAAACAACTCCACCAGCAGAATCTCCCGTTCCACCTGAACTCCCTCCATTTATGTCGCGCCCATCAGAATGGGAGACGACCCCGCCGACTGTGGCGGAAACGCCCCCTTTACCTGGGGCGGCCCTCTTTTCCGGTCGTGACCTGGCGGCTTTTCAATTCATCGAAGAAGGAAAAGAAAGCTTCGATCATGAAAACTGGGAACAGGCGAAGGAGCAATTTGAACACGCTATTAGCATCGCTCCCTCCTTACCCTACGCCTATTATTTTCTCGGTCGTATCGCATTTGCCCGCGGAGATCACAAACATGCTTTGGCATGGTTACAGAAAGCTGAGTTGCTATTCCCGCATACGGAGCGCGCCTGGTTGGGAGAAACAACAAGCATCAAAGGTATCGTCTACGAGGACTTGAGCGACTATAAACAAGCCCGCCTTGCCTATCAAAGGTCGCTTCGATTTCAGCCTGCCAATTTGAAAGTGTTAAGCGCCTTAGCGCGCCTGCCGGAAGAGGAGCTGCCGCCGAGCAATGCCGTCGTTCAGTGAATCATTGACGATTCTTGGCATTGAAACCTCCTGCGACGATACTGCTGCGGCAGTGTTGTGCGGTTCTACAGTGTTGAGCAGTATCGTCTCTTCTCAAGATGAGGTGCATAGTCCGTACGGCGGCGTTGTGCCAGAACTCGCTTCGCGCCATCACATGCGCAGTATCCTTCCTATTATTGATCGTGCGCTGGAAACGGCTAACCTGCGACTCGAGCAACTCGACGGCGTTGCTGTTACGTGTGGCCCTGGCTTAGTCGGATCACTGCTGGTCGGAGTGTCTGTCGCCAAATCTCTCGCGATGGCGAGCAACTTGCCTTTGATCGGCGTCAACCACCTTGAGGGACATCTTTTAGCTATACAAATTGAACACGTTGTCCCTTTTCCGTTTTTGTGTCTCCTTGTTTCTGGAGGGCACACGAGCCTGTATGTCGCACGAGGTCTTGGCGACTACACAGCTTTGGGCGGCACCCGTGATGACGCGGCTGGCGAGGCGTTTGACAAAGCTGCGAAAATGCTAGGACTTGGCTATCCTGGCGGCCACATCATCGACCAGTTAGCGCAACAAGGGAATGCGACAGCGATTCGATTTCCTCGTGCACATTTGAAAAACGGAAAAGTTGGTTTCAGCTACAGCGGGCTCAAGACGGCCTTGCGACAATTCATTTACTCGCAGGATAGTAGGCAGCTTAGAATGGAAGATATCGCTGCGAGCTATCAGGAGGCTGTAGTGGATATGTTAGTTGGACCCACCATACAGGCGGCGCTTGGGCAAGGATTGACGCGTATTGTCGTCTCTGGCGGGGTATCCGCCAACTCACGGTTGCGACAGCGCATGCGTGAAGAGGGAGAGAAGCTCGGTCTGCAAGTCTTTGTTCCTTCACCAAAACTCTGTACGGATAATGCGGCGATGATCGCGTATGCCGGGGCTTGGCGGTTGGTGCAAGGGCAACGCGCTGGATTCAATCTTAACGCAGCAGCGATGTTACCGCTCTAAAACGTGACAACTCTGTTGCAACAAACCCGCTTCGCCCTTAGTGAATTAGGCGTTCGCCCGCACAAGCATTTTGGTCAACATTTTCTCATTGATCAAACTGTTGTCGATCGTATGCTCACTGCAGCGCAGATTCATGCAACCGACACGATTCTAGAGATTGGTCCAGGTCTCGGCGTTCTTTCCGATCAGTTGCTGGAACGAGCGAGCAAATTGTATCTTGTCGAAGTTGACAAAATTCTGGCTGAGCGTCTCCGCACCCGATTTGCTAACAGCTCGCGTGTGCAAGTTTTGTCTGCTGATTTTCTTTCGCTTGATCTAGCCTCTGCTTTTTCGGAGCCAACAATTCATGTCGTCGCTAGCTTACCGTACAATGTGGCTACGCCGATTCTCTTTCGTCTTTTGGAACATCGACGACAATTTCCTGAAGTGACTGTCATGATCCAGAAAGAAGTGGCTGAGCGTTTGACGGCCAGTCCTGGAACGAAGGCGTATGGCGTGCCTTCGGTGCTGACGCAGCTCTACGCTACAATGACAACAGTGTGCACCGCCGGTCCGCGCAGTTTTTTCCCTGCTCCAAAAGTCGAATCTCAAGTGGTCCGACTTATATTTCAAGCTGAGCCTCGCGTCGCCGTGCGGGACGTGAAAGGGTTTCAGCGCGTGGTGAAGGCGGCCTTTGCCCAGCGTAGGAAGACGCTGCGGAATGCGCTCAAAGCCGCAAGGTATCAAGATCTTGATACAATCGAGAAGCGTTCCGGTATTGATCTGCAGCGGCGCGGCGAGACCTTGAGTCTCAGCGAGTTCGCTCTTGTGGCGGATACAACTTTTAACGGGAGAGCCGTTTAGCTTCGTGCGGGACATTGTGGACCAGCATGGAAACGGCAAAGACCCCGATCAATACTGCCAGGAAACCCAGGCCCACGCCGTTCCTCGTCGTCCTTGCTCGACGCTGATCGTACGCCGCGCGCCTAACGAGACCTCAACTGCTCGCGCGCCGACAATCAAGAGACAGTGCTGTAAAACATTGCCCTCCATGCCTCGCGGCCCTATGCCTGGAGTGCCAGTCGAGACGGACCGGAGAAAGCAATGGCGTACACCCCGTCAAGAACACGCTGGTAATCCGGCGCGTCCGCCACTCCCAGCTTCTCAAGCTGGAAGGCAAGCGTCGCGTCACTAAAAGGGAGTTGGCCTGTCTGTAAATAGCGAATGGCGCCATCTTCGCCACGTGCGAGAATGACTGCGCCCCGCGCGTAGCGACTTGCCGGGAAAGGGATATCGAGTCGCCCGTTTTCAAAGGCCCTCGCAATGGCTTCCGCCAAGTCGCCTGTATCGAGGTCGTAGACCGCCGCTAGAATCTCTTCCACTTCGCGCTCCAACCAGTAGCATTCTTCTTCTAACTGCGTCGGCGGCGCCATAAACTCGGCGAGTTGGCTGCTATACCGTGCAACTTCTTTACAGAAGAGAATACAGGCGGCGTTGGCCTCTTTGGTCGGCATCCCTTTTGCCTCCTGAAAAGTTTTATTGATGAGTTTCGTAGCATTGCCCATCATCGCGGTCGTTGCGCCGAGCGCCAGCAACGCCATCGCCTTCGCCACTTCCTCGGGGAACACGCCCATCCACTAGTGGAACGAAGTAAACAACGCCGGTAGTGGCAAGCCGCGCGCTTCAAGGTGGCGTCGACAGAGCGACGGAATCGACTGTAACGTGGCGATGTCCTGCACGACGAAGTGG
>CAZUFQ010000277.1:0-8076 GCA_964618735.1 uncultured Enterobacteriaceae bacterium | reverse complement strand
ATATTGTTACCGGCCACGCCGGTCGCTTCTACTCTCCAGAGGAATTGATTGCGTTTTTCACCACAGTCTTGAGCGCCATTCAGGACTAAACAAGGAGGAGACGAATATGAGAAACCGTGAAAATGTACGGAGAGAAAAGTTTAGGGAAAACCGGTTCCTGTGTCGAGACAGCCTTGTGTGGTCAAGGTATGGGCGGTCTCCTGGGTTGCGTAGCCGTTTGGTTGTTGTCAGTATTCTTATTGCCGTACTTATGAGTGCGTTGCTAACATCCAAAGTGTCTGCTGAGCTAAATTCCGACATTGATCTCACCCTTTCTCCGATAGGCTTCAGGAATGTCTCCCAGAGGGCTACCTTGTGGACGAACCTTACCATTGGACCTACTCAGGACGTGGAGATGGGGGAGTGTGGGTGTTTGCTCGCGGCCTTGTCGGCGCTCTTCGAGTATGAGTGGGGTTCATCAAGCCTTCCTTGGTTTCCTACCGAATTTTCCCCTTTTGGATTCCCAATAGAACTTTTTGACTTTAATCCCTACTATCTGGACCTCTTTTTCAACTCCGGTCCCAATCAGGCGGATGAGGCTGGGTGGGGTTACAAACTACGGAATGGCTGCGGAGTTATGCCGAAGCCGTTTGCGGTGGCTACGGCGGCGAATAGTGGCGGGAAGCCCACCGGATTGACATGGAATGTACATCCTAGTCTGCGTACCGCTCGTGCAAAAGCTCTTGTCGACGGCAATCTTCTCAGGGGAACACCAACCATTGTCGTGCGAAGAATTACTCCAGAGGAGGTGAAATGGATAACCGGCAAGGATGGTCCAGCTGGGCTCCATGCTCAGTTGATCGTCGGATGGGACAATCGTGAGAAAAAATATCGCATCGTCGATCCATTAGAGGATGCTGGAGCATCTGCCAAAATCCCCACGACCTTAAAAGGTTCTTATGAGGATTGGGTGAACAGTACAGTGAACATTTTTGAGACGCAGGTGACTGCGGGAGGCTCCTCTAGCCTCGTTTTTGGAGATGATCCTTCGCCGATCGAGATTCACATGACCAATCCCGAGGGGCAAAAGGTTGGGTTTGATCCGGTCACCAAAGAAAACTTTCAAGAAGATCCGTCCGCGAGTTATTGGAACCTGGACGGCTGGGTTGATCCTCTTGGGAGACTCCCACTCGCTGATCCCATCAAATTTATTACGGTACAGGACCCGATTGACGGGACCTACCGTTTTCAAGTCATTGGCACGGGCGACGGACCTTTCACGATCTCTGCTGCGGTTGTGACTGGGGCCGCCGAGACGGTCCTGCAAACTGTCTCCGACACGATTACGAAAGATGAGGTGCGGAAATTTGAGGTTCACTACTCGACGAACTTTCCTAGCACTGTTTCTGAAGTGACCAATTTTACGCCCGCGGTCAAAGTCGGTACTGACGTGAAAGGCCGCACTGATATGCCGGTCGAGTTCGATGGCAGGCGCTCGTTTGATGTCGATGGGTCAATTGCCTCGTATGCATGGGACTTCGGAGATGGCGCATCGGGCGTTGGGGAGCAGGTCTCGCATGTCTACACCGTTCCTGGTGTTTACACAGTGCGGCTCACAGCCACGGACGATGGGGGGGCTACTGCCACTGCGACGCTGCAGGCGTCGATCATTCTTTCGCAACGACGACCAGTGGCGACCCTCACCGGTCCCTACTTGGGATTCGTTTCGACAGAAGAACTTCCCGCAGTTATTGATCTGAACGGAAGCAAGTCCTCCGATCCAAATGGTGACCCGCTCACCTTCAAGTGGGATCTTGGCGATGGTTCATCTCCATTTGGGAGCACCTTCCCATTTGTTCAACATGCCTATATGGCTCCTGGGATCTATACGGTGACGTTAATCGTGAATGATGGGGTTGACGACTCTGAACCTGTCGCCACAACCGTCGAAGTGTTGCCTTCACCGGAGTCCCGAAGCCCTAGAATATCGGTGCTCCCGAGCTGTGGGCCCGCTGGAACGCCAATTACATTTCGAATGGAGCCGTTCACGTTGATGTCGTTTGGAGGAGCCCAATCCAACTTACTGGGTTGGGATTTCGGAGCCGATGGTCCTCTTCCTCCAATTCCAGACAGAATCTCCCTGGGGATCCCGGGCACGCCAGACGGAAAGCTGCGGCTGAGAGTGCAAGGCCCTACGGGCACCGCCGATGAATTTCTTTCCTGGACGGCCATCCGTTCGGCCCCTGTAGAGTACGCCGTAAAAATCTCCTGGACGATCCCTAGCTCTTGGGAGCCAGGCGTCTATCAATTCATTGTCGGTGAAGAACTTACAGCTTTGTTCCAAGTCCCCTGCCCGGAGCCTGACAACCATCGCCCCTTAGCTCACGCGGGCGGACCAAGCTACGTCGGCAGCGCAGGTGCTCCTATTACTTTCGATGGCTCATTGTCGATCGACCCCGATGGCGACCCACTAACCTATCTGTGGAGCTTCGGCGATGGCGCGACAGGGACTGGAATGAACCCGCAACATACGTACGCCGCTCCAGGGAATTATCCGGTGACGCTGGTCGTAAACGACGGCAAGCTTTCTTCTTCTACCACCATCGGTACTCATAGCTTTGCTGAGGCGAACGTTAGCGCTGGCAGCAACCACCCTGTCAATTGCAGCTTAGCAAAGCCTTCGCTCGACATGCTAAAGCCACCGGATCATCGACTTGTCCCTGTCCAGATTATTGGCCTAACTGACTCTGATAATGACCCTATTACAGTTGCGATTACTCATATCGCGCAGGATGAGCCGGTGAGTGGGCTTGGTTATCACGATATCAGTCCAGACGCCGTTGGCGTAGGAACCGACACGGTTCGGATACGAGCGGAGCGCTTCGGCAAAGGAGATGGGCGTGTCTACCACCTCGATTTTACGGCGGATGATGGCAAGGGTGGTTTTTGCTCAGGGACAGTCACTGTCTGTGCTCCTAATAGCCATTGGCAGAAAAATACTTGTATCGATCAAGGTCGACTCTTCGATTCGACAGCGTTGCAATAAGCATTGGCAAGGGCGCGGAGAACGCGCCCTCTGGGTGGAAGCCTTACGGCATAATCCCGTGTCGAGTCTTAGGTCCAAGCGGCGCGGTGTTGCCGGCCCGGGCGGCGCGCAGCGCACGGATAATTAAGGGTCTCGTATCTCGCGGGTCCACAATGTCGTCAAAGTTAAATGTTTCTGCTGTAGAAAAAGGACTACCAAACTGATTGTAGTAGTTCTCTAACTCAGCGCGGGTGCGCGCTTGATCGCCTGCGGATTCTAACGCGCTTTTATGACCGGCGCTGACGCCGCCCTCGACTGGCAAAGCCCCGAATTCGCCCGAAGGCCACACAAGCGTCAACACCTGACCGCTCTGATGTCCACACATAGCAACTGCGCCCATGCCATACGCTTTACGAAGAACCACAGATACTTTTGGCGCGGTCACAAAGGCCATCGCGTAGGCAATGCGGAGCCCACGTCGCAAGGTTGCATCTCGCTCTGAAGCTGATCCGGTCATGAACCCTGGGACATCTGAGAGAAAAATCAACGGAATGTGAAAGGCGTCGCATAGCTGAATGAAGTGTGTCATCTTATCCGCCGCCGGACCATCAATCGAACCAGCAAAATGCAGGGGCTGATTCCCGAGAAAGCCGACGACCTCGCCATCCATCCGCGCCAAACATGTCACGACAGCCTTTCCGTACTGGGGTTTGATCTCAAAGACTGTCTCGCGATCAGCCAGATAACGGATAACCTGGAGCATATCGTAAGGGCGTTTACGATTCCGAGGGACAATCGATAACAGTGCTTCTTCTCGTCGTTCGGGATCATCGCCTGTGTCCATCCGAGGCGGCAACGAATAGACGTTGGTGGGGAAATAGCTGAGATAGCGGCGGATCATGAGCAGACACTCTTCGTCATCTTCAGCTTCATTATCGCCAACGCCGCTGATGTGACAGTGCACGAAAGATCCGCCTAACTCCTCTTTTGAAACCTTCTCTCCGATGGCGGCTTCCACAATAGGCGGGCCACCAGCCGCGAGCATGCTCGTGCCTTTGACCATTACTACAAAATCCGCGAGCGGGGCCATGAGCGCAGGATCGCCAGCACAGGGACCCATCGCTGCTACAACCTGTGGCGCGACGCCCGAGAGATGCGACATCAACATGAAATGGCGTCCTCCTACCCATCCGCCGCGCACCCACTCGTTGGCTCGGGCTCCGGAACCGTCGAGCAGCCAGACCGTCGGAATTTTCGTCTGGTGCGCCAGTTCAAGCACACGCTCGCGCTTAAGGATGCCGGTCATGCCCACCGACCCGCCCATCACCGTAAAGTCCTCAGCGCCTACCAGCACCTCGCGTCCATCGATGCGGCCGTAACCGATAATGACGCCATCGGCTGGCGTGTACACCCCTTGCATTTCCGGACGCTGGCTTTGATGCGTGGCTAACATGCCCAGCTCCGTAAACGAATGGCTATCGAGCAAGCGCGCGATGCGTTCGCGAGCGGTCAGTTTTCCTTGCGCATGTTGACGCGCGACTTTTTCTGGACCGCCCATCTCCAACACGCGTTGTCTACGGAGTTGAATCTCTTCACTTTCGGGTTTCCAAGTCATAGCGTTGCACTCCGTGCTTTGTGTCTTCGGTAGGACGGCGATTTATTTGGGTCGTTGCGAGTCCTGCAAACGATCGCTCAATATTTTTGCAATATTCAAGAAGATTTTTGCGCCAATGCGCGGGTAACGACGCTGCATGCGGTCCAGGAAATTTTCATTCACGGCAATGACCTCTACGTCTTCATTAGCGACCACGTCCGCCGTGCGTTCGTGGTGACGAATGAGACCCATTTCTCCAAAGACGTCTCCCCTCTCCAGCGTGCGCACCATCCTCCGTTGTGTTTTTGAATTAATAAAAACGTCCGCCGTGCCCTTGATCAACACGTACATCTCGTTCCCAATCTCTCCCTCTTGGACAATCGGCTCCCCACGCGGAAACGTTTTGAGCTCTCCCATGAGGGTAACGATCTTCGCCTGTGAAGGACGCAAGCCGTTAAACAGAGGAATTGTCCTCTCTGGGTCTTCACCCAGTTTGAGTGAAATCACATCCCAGAGAGTGATGATGCGTGTCGTAGCCAGCAGCGCGGGCAAGAGCACGAGATCATTGATAAAAGCTGCAGCAATGGTGATCGCAGTAAGTGTACCAAACTTCTGGATGGGTACAAAGTTCGAAAAAAGCAGGGTGAGGACCCCAAGACCTAATGCTGCTGAAGCGTAAATGATCGGCTTTCCGACCGTGGCGACGGTTTGGAAAATAGCAACTTCTTGGTCGTGCGTGGCTTGAATCTCCGCACTCAGGCGTGCGAGATAGCGAATCGCGTCTTCAACGGCAATGCCAATAGCAATAGAGGCAATGATGCTCGTCCCTAAGTTGAGCGTTACACCGGTCCACCCCATCGCGCCAAAGAAAATAAGAATAGCCAACACATTTGGTAGTAATGAGAGGAAGCCCACTGTGGTGGACAAGAACATAAGGGAAAGCACTACGAAGATTACTACTAGCGCCAGCCCCAAACTCTGCACTTGTCCCCAGACAATGTCTTCGGTCGCCTCATTGAGGAGAATCAAGCTACCCGTTGGGCGCACTTCGATTTGGGGGGGAAAATGTTCTCTCGCGTACTGGCGGATATTCTCCGCCGTGCGGACAATGTCGCTCGAACTCGTCAGCCGAGTGCGCACGGTGATGCTGAGCTTGTCGAAATCCTTGTCGGCGTACGCAGCAAAGGTCTTCGGGTTCGCGTTCTTTACCAGTCGCATGACCGAATTAAAGCGTTCTTCTTGCTCCCAAAAGGGCGCTTCTGGGGCATCGGCCTTGGCGTTTTCCGCTGGCGCAGCGTTTTCCTCTTCTGGGACAACAATGTCGCCTTCACTCTCTGGACTTTTGCGAATGCCGCGGTCGATGATTTCACAGTAATCCGTGAGCGCTATCGTTTGGTCGACGCCAGGGAGGGTCGCGAGATAACGCTGGAGTTCTTTGACTTGTTTGAGCACCTCCCAACTTGCTGCGCCGCCTTTTTCACTGCTGCTCACAATAATAGAGAAGATCTGCGCCCCGCCAATTTTTTCACTGATGATTTCGTTGGCGCGACGCACGGGCGAATTCGGTTTAAAAAATTGCAGAAAATTAGAATCGGCTTTGATGCGACTCATGCCCCATAAGCAGGGAATCACCAAGAGCAGGGCGGTAATGATGATGGGCCGCTGATAACGGCGATTGAACTGACCGACCAGCCGAAGCAACTCGGTCAACCGTCTTCCTTCTCCGGCGACCTTCTTACGACGAGGCAGTGGAAGCAACGCCAAAGTGGCAGGGATCAACGTCAACACGATAATCGTGATGCTGGCAAAACCCACAGCGGCATAGAGACCCAACGCGCGAATCGTTCCGATACGATTGACCAATAAGGCGACAAAACCCACGACAGTGGTGAGGGCCGCAACCGTGACGGGTAAACTTACCCGTTTGAGCGACCGCAGGACGACCTCTTTTGCCGCGCCGCCTTTCTCTGCTTCTTCTTCATATTGCGCGATGACGTAGATGGAGTACGTACTGCCAATGACTATCAGGAGGGAAGGCAAGACGAGCGTGCCTATCGTCATGGGAGAGTCAAGCAGCACCATGATGCCTAATGTCCAAGCTACGCCGCAGAGCACTGAGAGGATGGGTAAGAGCACGCCGCGCACGTTGCGGAAACAGACGCCTAGCACGCCGATGATAACGAGCAGACTCAAGGGGGGAAACGTACGCAAGTCTTTTTGCATGAGCCTGAGAGAGCTGACCTTAATATGCTGCATACCGGTGAGGTACAGTTGTTCTGGCCCTTGCTCATGGTCGATGATTTCTTGAATTTTTTCATCTATGCCTTTTTGCAAAAACTCGTCATCGCTCAAACTCTTGAAGGCAATGACAATAGCCGCGCCCTTGGCGTCTTTGGAGACAAGATTCAGATAGATAGGATAGTCTTCCTCAATCTTTTTCCTCAGTGCAGCCAGGGCTTCCGGATCGGTAGGAATTTTCGGGATCAGGAGCGGAGGATACGACAGATCGACAATAGGATCAGGAAGATTCGTGAGACTGCGAACGCTTTGGACCCCGTCGATTTTTTCTACGAGGGTAGTGATCCGACGAATTTTCTCCAGCGTGCTTGACGTATACACGTTGTCAGTGACAAGACCGATGACGCCGATATCATCATTGCCAAAAATCGCGCGCACGTCGTCGTAATATTTTTTGTTGGGGTCGTCAGTAGCGAGGAGATGTTCAGCGGAGCTGTCGATGCGGAGATGAAAAGCATAAGCGCTTAGAAAGCCTGTCAGCAGGAGGAGTAGAAAAAGAACGGTTTTCGGTCTCTCGACAATCAGGTAATAGATTCGTCCCATGCCTTCCTCACATACAGCCCTCTGGCAAACATTGCGTCCCAGCAGGATATATATCAGGTAGGGGAAGTAAAAAAGGTCAACCACTAGCAAGCAAAGAAATAATAGAAAAAGAAAGGTAGGAACGGCAAGGAAGTTTTCCACCCTAAACAGCCTACATCTCTCGCTCGAGAGATCTTGCGCAAGAATCAAGCAACAAAGTATTTGCTTCCAGAGCTATTAAATCTTCTTGAGATCATGCTATATGAGGTGGCTATGAGCTCAGTTGACCAGCTACGCGCCCGCCTCACGACCCTTATGGAGATTAACCAGCTCCTGATGAGCACGGTCGAACCTGATGATTTGCTCCGGGAGATTCTGCAGACGGTTATTCGCCTTTTCTCAGCGGAAGGATGTAGCTTTGGGTTGATCGATGACGCTGCCCGCCAAGTGGTCTTCTTTGCTCTGACTGGCGAATCTCCAATGGACGAGTTTCGCATCAATCTCGATCAGGGGATTGCGGGATGGGTCGCGCGCACTGGCGAAGGGGTCATCAGCAATGATGTCTCACAAGATCCGCGGTTTTTCAGCGGCGTGGACCCGAGAAACGGAAGGAGCTTGCACGAAGACCGTTCCGCTCGCGTTTGACGGCTGGCCGAAC
>CAZUFQ010000276.1:0-8079 GCA_964618735.1 uncultured Enterobacteriaceae bacterium | reverse complement strand
TAGTGGTGCAGTTTCGTCTTTGTAGGGGCGTAGCATGCTACGCCCCTACGGAAACGTCGGGTAATCGTGAGGCAGGGAATCACAGGCAAGGAAACTGCACCACTACCTAACATTCGGGCGTCTTGACTCGTGAGAGCAAAGCTCTCTATTTTCATCAGCGGTAAATCTCAAGGAGCAAGGTTCATGACAACCACTGCCGCCATCTCCACCGAACAGCAAACCGAACACCCGCATATCGTTCAAGTTCCGGGAATCTGCGACGGTCGGCCTACACTGAAGGGCACTCGGATTTCTGTCTGTCACCTCGCCCAACTCTACAAAGCCGGGAATACGGTTGAGGAAATTTTGCAAACGTACTCATATCTTCCAGCAGCGGCAGTGTACGACGCCATCAGCTACTATCTTGATCATCAGGAGGAAATCGAGCAGGAAATCGCCGACCATCGGATTGAAGCAGAAAACAAACGTCATGACCTAGCCCCGATGCGTAGAGAGCCCAATTACTTGTACCTGATGATCGGCCTGCTCTCCGCGGTCGTCCTAGCCACAGCTGCTTCGCCCATGAGTCCGTTAGCCAGGTTGGGCGGTTTTCTCGCTGTTCTCTCTCTTTTGTTGACCGCATACTTCCTGAACCCACATAGGGGGCAACTCCTACTTGCGCTTCTGCTTGGCGCAGCGGCGTTTATCCCATTCACCTGGCTTAGCACTCACCCGGATGTGCTCAACCCGCGTTTGGTGAACGGCATTTATGTCCTGACTCTTGTGCTCTGGGTGCTCTTCATCCTCTATATCGGGCGCATCGTCTTCCGTGGAATCCTCACTGCCCGCCACATCCGCGGCAACGAAATCTACGGGGCCATCTACGTGTATCTCCTGATCGGGTTAGTATTCGCGGCCCTTTATCAATTACTGCTCGCCTGGCAGCCCGACGCGTTGTACTTTGACCCAGGACGCTTCCAAGAGCCCAGTGTGATTACGGGAGAGCTCTCTACCCGCGGGGTCGGAGCTGTTCTTTACTACAGCTTTGTCACTCTAGGGACAGTAGGCTACGGTGATGTCACGCCAGCGTCCCCCTTGGCGCGGGCGGTGAGCCTCATCGAGGCGATAATCGGGATTATGTATGTCGCAACGTTGATTGCGCGGTTCGTCTCAATTCAAATCAGTAATGAAGGCCACAGCGCAAAATCTGAACGAGCAGCACCGCCTCAGAGAGCCGTCGCCGAACGGCTCAAAGACAATCAATGATCCCGCATCCCAGAACTCATTCAACCCGACGCCTCAATAGCGTCACGTTCCCAATGGCCCGATGACTCAATCGCCCAATGACCCAATCTTATTTCCCCTTGTAGCCCGGGTTCGTGGGATGTTCGAGCCAATTGCGGCGCTTCTCGTAGGGCAGATTGACATACGTCTGCATCGCCAATACCCCGTCTTCCGACAACATCGTCTCAAAGAAGTCCGCGCTTTCGATATTGAGCCCCGCAGCCAGATGTGTATCACTCCCGGCGTAGACGGCGTGCTTTGCCCGGGCGACAGCGATTGGTGGAAAGTTGGCGACTTCGTGCGCAATCTCCTTGGCTCGAGCAAGAGCGTTATCAGCAAGTTCGTGCACCAATCCCAACGCCAGCGCTTCTTCGGGGCGCACCACGCGAGAACGCAACACGAATTCGACAGCGCGGCCGGCGCCAATCAAGCGCGATAACCGCTGCGTGCCGCTGCCGCCTGGTAGAATTCCTAATTTCACCTCTGGCAAGCCGATACGATGATCGCCGCGTTGTGCGATGCGAATGTCACAGGACAAACTCAACTCAAACCCGCCGCCCATGGCATCACCATTCATCGCCACAATAATGGGCTTGGGAAGAGCGCTGAGCCGCTTGAGCAGCTCATGATAGTTGGCGGTGAGCGCCGTCCCCGACGCGCGCATGGCCTCGCGGTTGCTCGCCGCAGCCAGCAACTCTTCTACACTGTAATGGGTAATGAATTTGCCGTCCATTCCACCAGTGAGGACAATGGCGCGGATGGAAGGATTGCGCCATGATTCGATCAACCTCCACAGTTCCTTTGAAGCTTCGGCGCAAAAATAGTTCATGGGCAGATTCGTGTATGTCGCTATGACTACCCCATCAGTCATTTCCGTCGTCCACAGACTCATAAGATTCCTCCTCTCTACGCAGACATCTACGCCTGCTCCAACAACTCTTGTACGGCGGCGGCAAACTCGGGGTCGTCACCGTCCATTGACAGACGTCCTTGCAAGTCCAATTCCACTTCGTCAACTTGCCGCCGCCAGGCTTGCAACAATTGCGGATCGACTAGCGCTCTTAAGGTATAGTGCGACTCACAATCTTCGCTCAGAAAAATGATGGGGAGCGATTCCTGCTGCACCAGTTTCCGTAATAACTCTGACTCAGAGTCCACACGGGGATTCAAATAAAAAGCGCCGCCTTGAGAGTCGCCGAAATTTGGGCGCAGTTGATATGACAAAATAAAAACCCACACGCCGTGCGGACTGCGCCACGAGGTTAGATCCAACGTCAGTGGCGGTTGGACTTCCAAGAACCAGTCCAACATCTCGACGCGCACCACTACAATCAGTTCGTCTGTCCCCTCCCGATCAATAAATCGCGCGGAATACAGCGGCTCTTCACGTAGCAACGCCCAGCTTTCTTTATTGATGGAAATACCTGTTGGCTGCATAACTTTCTCTCTTCCTGGTTGACCTTCGTGAAGGTATCTATCATACATGCAAGAAGAAGGGAGTGCAGGCATGGCGACAGCAGAGATCGTGGCAATCGGTTCAGAATTATTGTTAGGGCAAATCGTCGACACCAACTCGACTTGGATCGCACAGCGGCTCACCGCGCTCGGCGTCAATCTATTCTACAAGTCCGTCGTGGGCGACAACCCAGAGCGCATGAAAGAGGTGCTTACCAGAGCCCTGGAACGCGCCGATGTCGTCATCACCAGCGGCGGACTTGGTCCTACGCAAGACGATCTCACTCGCGAAGTCGTCGCTGATGTCGCAGGCCGTAAGCTCATCTTGCACCAGCCTTTCGTTGAACAGATTGAGCGACGCTTCCGCAATCGCGGTTTTATCATGACCAAAAATAACGAACGGCAAGCCTATATGCCCGAAGGCTCCATTCCCGTAAACAACCCGAACGGTACGGCGCCATCGTTTATCGTGGAAGATCTGCGCGGCAGCATCTTTGTATTGCCAGGCGTCCCGTTTGAATTGAAATGGCTGTTCGATAACGAAGTGGCTCCGTATCTCCGCCGTAAATTCTCACTTTCTGAGATCATTACCTATCGAGTACTGAAAGTGGCGGAACTTGGAGAAAGTCGCGTTGATGATCTCATGGGCCACCTGATCGCCAACTCGCAGAACCCGACGGTTGGCGTGCTTGCGCATCCAGGACAAGTGGACATCCGCATCGCAGCCAAGGCCCCCACAAAAGAGGCCGCTCTAGAGCTGATCGCGCCGGTCGAAGCTGAGATCCGGCAGCTGATCGGTAAACACGTTTTTGCCGCCGACGAAGAGACAGTAGAGACCGCAGTCGGTAACCTTTTACGAGAGCAACAGAAAACGATTGCAATCTGTGAAGATCTGACCGGCGGGATGATTACCGACCGTTTGCAAGAAGCCGACGCGGAACGGTTTGTCGAAGGCATTATTTGCAATAGCCGGACGGCGCTACGACGGCTGTTATCCACGGCAGGTGCGCCCAATCGAGTAGACGCTTTACTGAATGACCCGCAGGCGTTAGTCAACGAACTCGCCTTGGCCGTACGTGCGCAAGCTGGCAGCGACTTGGGGCTCGCGGTCTACTCACTGCCAGATCATACTGACAAATCGGAAAACCTCGCTCGCGGCCAAACGTACATGGCGATCACTGATGGCGTTGGTTTCAAGCATCGACTCTACAACATGGCCGGGCGCGGACGTCCGGATCGTACACGGATGAGTTTTAACGCGATGGCGCTCGTGCGGCTGGCGCTCATAGAGGGAATGGAGTAACAATCCTGAAGTTTTCAGGGGCGTGACACATAAGATAGCATCTGGATGATAAAGACCGATTTTCAGTTCCCTCGCCCCTTGGGGGAGAGGGCCAGGGTGAGGGGAAAACCTGTTTTCAGCACCCTCTCCTGTGTCCTCTCCTCTCAAGGGAGAGGAGGAAACGTAGACATTGGGCGCCCATATCTTGATAGGTTTTCCCTATAGGAATTAAATCACCCCCTGCTCTTTCAACTCCGCTAATTTTACCTGATCCAGCCCGAGCAATCGTTGATAGATTTCTTCATTATGTTGTCCGAGCGCTGGCGCGGGCTGATCGAATTGCACCGGATTGTTGACAAACTTGACTGGCATGCCGATCGCCTTAGCGCCGGGAATGGGCCCATGTAAGGGATGCTCAAGTGGAATCACCATATCCCGCGCCGCCAGATGCTCGTCGTCCATCAACTCTCGCGGGCTCAGGATCGGACCAGCAGGAACGCCGCTCTTTTGTAAATACTCCACCGCTTCGTTCACGGTGCGCTGCCCTACCCATCCTTGGACGCGATCGTCTATTTCTCCGCGACGATTTCGTCGTGTCAAATTGTTGCTATAGCGCGGGTCACGCCCCAGCCCCGGCTTACCCCGGTCCGTCACCAATTTTTGCCAGTCCGACTCGGACACCACGCAAACAGACACATAACCATCTTTTGCCTCGTAAACATTGAACGGAGCCCCGCTCACATGGGCATTTGCTAGACGCCGCGGCTCGTCTCCAGCCATCATAAACTCGATGACCTCCGGCAACAGGAAGAAAGAACTGTCCTGCATGGAAATATCGACCCAGTCGCCCTTCCCAGTCTTTTCACGCAGTTGTAAAGCCGCCAGCACGCCGATGACGCCCATGAGCGGTGTCGTGGTGTCGCTAATTGCCGCGCCAGCCCGAACTGGGGGACGATCTTCATAACCAGTGACGCTAACGATACCAGCCGTCGCTTGAATGATGGGATCGTACGCTCGCCACCCACGGCGCGGGCCACTTTGCCCGAACCCAGAGATGGAGCAGAGAATGAGGCGAGGATTCCGTTGCTGCAACACCGAATACGGGAAACCCATGCGCTCCATCGTGCCCGCGGCGTAATTCTCGACCACGATATCAGCCTTCTCACACAACCGGAGGAATAATTCTTTCCCTTCCGGCTTGCGCAAATTCAAGGTAATGCCTTTTTTGTTCCGGCCTCGATGAAGAATCGGTAAGCTAATGTCGTCCGGCGTTTGTTTTTGTAAACTCGCCCCTTTGGAACCGCCGTACGGTGGACGGTTGCGAAATGACTCCTCACCTTCCGGCGCTTCGACTTTAATGACTTCGGCGCCCAATCCGCCGAGCAACATCGCGCAATACGGACCGGCAAGAAAACGGGTTAAATCCAACACCACGAGACCAGATAACGGTTTGACCACTGCATCCTCCTCTTTAGTTGCGAATCCCACAAGCCTCAGCCACAAGTTCGTATGAGCGCACTCGCGCCGCGAAGTCGTAGCAGATGGTGACGATGCTCAGATCATCAGTCTGATAGTGCTCAGCAATCGCCTCTAACTTTGCTTTCACCTGCTGGGGATCGCCATCCACCATCGTCCGCGCCGATTGCTCCAGATACGCCAGTTCCTGCGGCGAGTATGGATAGGCTAACGCTTCTTCAACCGGGGGTACTCCACCGGTCCGACCTGTCACAATTCGCAAGCGCAGCAGATTACGGCTCGCCGCCAAGCGCTTCGCCTCTTGCTCAGTTTCAGCACACAGCGTTTGTACGGCGATATTCACTTTCGGTTCGGCCAGCGTGGCGGACGGCTGAAACCGACGACGATAGTTGTCAACAATAGCCGAACCATGTTCAACGCCAATGCCAAAGAAATAGGCGTAGCTAAACGGCAAGCCGCGCTCCGCGGCAAGAAGCGCGGAGTCGTAACCGGAGCCGAGGAGCCACACTTCCGGCGTCGTTGTCGGGGTGGGTCCGGCATGGATGCTCTTGAAGGGATGCCCAGCAGGCAACTCATCCTTGAGATAGCCGATCACGTCATCAACCTGTTCAGGGAAATAGCTCACATCACGCATCTGCCCCGGATAGACGAGCGCCGCCGCTGTACGTTGGTCGCTTCCAGGCGCGCGACCAATGCCGAGATCAATGCGGCCAGGATACAAATACTCAAGCATGCGAAACGTTTCCGCCACCTTCAGCGCGCTGTAGTGTGAGAGCATCACGCCGCCGCTGCCGACATGAATCGACTGGGTGCGCGCCGCAATCTGGCCAATCATCACTTCAGGACATGTCCCCGCAAAGCCGGGCAAATTATGGTGCTCAGCCACCCAGTAACGTTTGTATCCAAGTTTCTCAGTCGCTACCGCCAGTTCGATCGTCTCTCGCAAGGCGTCGGATGCCGTCCCTCCCTGGCGCACGGGAGATTGATCGACCACGCTTAAAGTCAGTTGTTTACTCATCAATAATGCCCGACCTACTCAAGCCTTCGCCGTTCATGCTTCGACAGGCTCAGCACGAACGGCCTATCCATGCTTGCTATTGAGTTGTTCCGTTCGCCCTGAGCTTGTCGAAGGGCGCTCCCTAACAAATGCACAGTTATCGTTTCGCTTCCAGCCACTGATTGAACCGCGGCGCTCGTTTCTCCTGAAACGCCCGCATCCCTTCCGTCGCATCCGGATGATGATCGCTCACCGCCGTTTTGGCAGCGATCTCATCCAGTGATTGGGAGAATGTCATCTCCGCCGCATTGTAGATAGAGCGTTTGAGCATGCGCATCGCCACTTGTGGACCATTCGCCAATTCTCGCGCTAAGTCCAGCGTCCTCGTCATCAACGTCTCTGGCGCGACAACTTCATGAACGAGACCTAACTCTAACGCCTCCTGCGCCGGGACAATGCGCTTGCGCATGAGAAAATCCATGGTCTTCGCCACGCCCATCATTTGTACGAGCAAGTATTGACCGCCTTCATCAGGCAGCAAGCCAAACCGTAGCGTCGCGCTGCCCATGCGAGCTTCAGTCGATGCGATGCGAAAGTCACAGGCTAAGGCCAGCGAAAAGCCGGTCTGAATCGCTACGCCATTGATCGCGGCAATCGACAACTTGTCCAGATTGCGAACTGCGAGGTTCACTGGCTGTGAGAGTCCTCGCAATCCATTGTACGTGCCGGTGGGATTGTTATGCCCGGAAGGGATATGAGGAACCAAGGCTTGCGCCTCACGGTCTCCCGACGGACGGCCAGAAATATCATCCCCTGCGGAAAACGCTCGACCAGAGCCCGTAAACACCACGACACGAATCGCATCATCCATCTGAGCTTGCAGCAACGTTTCCACCAAGTCGCGCTTGATGTGATGGTTCATGCCGTTCAGCCGCTCAGGTTGATTAAAGGTCAGCACCGCAATCCCGGGATCGTGGATCGTTACCTCAAAGCCGCGAAATTTTCCTGCTTCCATAGAATCCTCCTTATCGTTCATCCAATAGACTACTTCGTTGAAGATTGAAAAGCGCCGTAGGGTGGTCAGACCACGCTTTAGCTTACCCTACGAAGTGGCTCAAGTCGTGCAATCGCCGCCGTTTTCTCACTTTGCAATGCGTGCCAAAGATCCCAATCTTGCTGCAACCCGAGCCAAAAGTCCGCGGACATTCCTAGTACGCGCGCCAGTCGTAGAGCGGTGTCGGGCGTTACGCTGCGCTTGCCCCGGATCACTTCATTCAATCGGGGAAAGGAAATTCCTAGTCGCACCGCGAAGGCGGACTGACTAACCCCAAGCGGCTTAAGAAATTCTTCTAACAGCATCTCCCCAGGGTGCGTCGGCGGCCGTTTGGTTGGCAATCGCCGCGCCACAAGTAACCGTGACGGTTTGTCATGATGGATGTGCAGCTTAGTGGTAGTCCGTGAGTTCAACTTGGTCGGCATAACTATTCTCCCAAAGAAAGCACACGCGATACTGCTCATTGACGCGAATACTATACTGGCCAGAGCGATTTCCGGTTATGTCTCCCATTTGTTGATGGAAGAAAAGATGGCTATTGTGGAGCCGGAA
>CAZUFQ010000275.1:1130-8128 GCA_964618735.1 uncultured Enterobacteriaceae bacterium | reverse complement strand
GCAGAAATTTTTTGTCGATCTCCGACGCGCCGCGCCCCGAATTCCACCAACCGTTCGACGCCTGTACGAGTAAAATGCGGCAAATTGTCCTGGCGACAGACCTGCGCCACCCATTGGCCGTAGGCGGATAAGTGCCGTGCGTCAAGTTCCATCGCGTGGCGGAAATCGGCATGCACTTTGAACACCTCACGGAACTCTTCATCCAATGCATACAACGTGTGATACAACATAGGGCTGCCGACGACGACGACTTTGACCTGGATTTGCACCGGCTCAGGTTTGAGGCCGGAGGTGGAAAACATCGCAAAAGGTTCGTAGGTTTCTATTTCAATGCGACCGCTTTTCAGCGTTCGCTTGAGAGTTTTCCATACTGCGGGTTCTGTGAGAGCGTCTTCCAAATTGAAAATGAGATAGCCGCCGTGCGCGCGCAGCAACGAGCCAGACTTGATACGAGTGAAATTGGTGACGAGGCGACCCGCCCGGTCCACCACGCGTTCGATAGCTCCAAAGAGATTGGGATAGGTAGGCGAACCTTCGATGAGGACTGGCGCGCCTTGGGTGTGAGAGTTGTCAACAATAACATTTACATCGTATTCGAGAAACAGCTCACGCGGCGAAATTGGCGGCAGGAAGGGGGGCTGCGGACTTTGGCGTTCTGGTTCTTTGAAATCGTCGAGGTTCTCGATGATATTCTCTTTCACTTCGTTAAGGTATTCATCGACTTCCGCACTGGCGGCCTCTCCACTGATGTTGGCTAAGAGCGGAGTGAGGAGGACGTCGCCAAACCGCTTCTCAACAAGGTGGACGTCTTCCGCCATAGCGCGCAGGATTTCCTGCTGCTTCGCGGAGAACGCCGCCACCTGTTCAGCAAGTTGCCGTTGGTTGGCTTCGATTTGTTGTCGCTGCTCCGGGGTTAAGCGTTCAAATTCTTCGGGACTTTCGAGCGGACGGCCATTGATAACGGGAATCATCAAAATGTTGCCGCCCGGGCCAGGCTGGATCGACAAACCTTTGGCTCGGGCCGAGGCTTCCAACTCAGCGCTGAGAGCCTGAGCTTGGGCAATATATTTTTGTTTGAGGTCGGCCTTCTCTTTATCAAAGGCTTCTTGCCGAAACGCTTTAGGGAGTTCTTCCTTGAGCGTCTTGACCAAGTCGTTCATGAGATGTTTAAGGCGGCATCCTTTGCTGGCGCCGAGAGTGATTGCTCGTGGTTCGTCTGGGCGTGCAAAATTGTGCACGTAGACCCAGTCTCCTGGGGTTGGTTCCTGTGCAGCTTGCTGCGCCACCCAGTCCCGTAAAGCGTCAAGCTTATGGGCGCCTGTGAGTCCGGACACGAAGATATTAAAGCCGCCGCTCGTGACGCCTAAGCCAAGTTCAAGCGCTGCACGGGCGCGTTCTTGGCCAATAAAGTCACGTCCTGAAGCAAGTTCCGCGGTGGTCTGAAAATCAATGCCCAGAGAAACGTGGAACTGCAACTCCTCAGCCGTAAGTTCTACCGGCGCGGTCGTTGGTTGCAGAAAAGGGGTCGTAGCGTCTGGGCGCTCAGATGCCGATGTTGTCATGACTGGGACGTCCTTTCTTGCTTGATTTTGGGAAGCGTCACGCGCAGGACGCCGTCACGAAATTCAGCGTGGATCCGGTGCTGATCAACGGACCCTGGGAGTCGTAAGCGTCGAGTGAAGGCTCCTGATTGGCGCTCCCGACAATGAAAATTGTCGCCCTCACAAATGCGCTCGAACGTGCGTTGGCCTCGCAGTACAAGATCGCCGTTCTCGACAGTCACCGTAATGTCTTTCTCTTGCACGCCAGGGAGGTCCGCTTCGAGGACAAACATGGCGGCGTCTTCGTACAGGTCGAGCTGGGGCGACCAGGCCGGCTCTCTCGTCCGGCTCACGCCCCAAGGGCGATGGATCAATTCATCAAAGAGGCGATCTACTTCTTGGGAAAGTTGCTGGAAAGGCGCAGGGAGCCACGAGGGTTTCTCCGCCATAGCGTATGTCCTCCTTACTTCAACGCAAAACATCACGTATCTGCTCGTATTGTTAGTACAGAACAGAACGCCATGTGCAAGACCTGCTTGGTCACATCGAAAGGCGCAACTCTTGTGCCAAAACCGCCTTCATGAATATCTGAGTTCCTATAGAGATTGTTCCGGGAATTTTCCTATAGATGCGAAAAGTGTTGCGAGTGACTTCTTAAAGTTGCAAAGCGATTAATTCAGAAACGCTACAGGGGTGATGACGGCTCTTGTCTCCCTCCGCTCGGACGTGGTATCGCCTCGAAGAGGATTAAAGAAGCAAAGGAGAAAAGTATGAGTATCGAGAATGAAAAACTCGTGACCGAGTTTTGCCTGTCGTTACAAGATGCAGATATGGGGAAGGTGGTGGCGTACCTCTCAGAAGACGTGGTCTACCACAACATTCCCTGGCAACCTGTGACTGGTCACGCTGGCGTGCGACAAGTCCTGGGTCCCTTCATCGAGGGACCGGGGCGCGCCAGCGTCAAAATGGACATCAAACACACGACCTCGTCCGGCAACACGGTGATGAACGAACGGCTGGAGACGTGGACCAAAGGCAGCACGCGCTTAGAGCTTCCCGTGCTTGGCGTGTTCGAGTTAAAGAACGGAAAGATTATGCAGTGGCGCGATTATTTTGACGCGAAAACTGTGGCCCCGCTCATGGAAGCAGTCCAGAAGGGATAAGCAGAAGGAAAGCATCGGGAGGCTGTCGTAATAGACTGGAGTCTCCCGCTTTCGCTTAATTACTATTTTTTCAAGAAGATATTGTTCAACGGCCTCCAAACGCAATGGGCCGCACGAATGGAAGCGATGTCGCAAGAGAGTTCTCAATCTTAGCGGTCTCGCTTCCCGTGGTATTTGTCAGTATTCCCATTTTCGTCCTCACGGTGCTTCTTACTCCATGCCGTGCACGCCCCCTGCCTGTAGATAGAAGGACGCCCATCTACAGAAGATAGATGAAAACATCTACATATGGGTGGGACCATATATTAGTAGAGGCTAAATGTCGTCTAATTTAAATTAGGCGGCAACTTTGGAGGTATCCGCATGTCTCATCGTCTTGCGTCAACCTTTGAGGAGATGGTCGAAATGATCGCCGTTGAGGATCCGGTCGCGCTGGTGCTTGGTTGGTGGTGTCGTGTCGAAAAAGCGCTCGCCTACTACACGATCGCGTACCACGGAAAAAAGATGGGGAGCGTAGTGCAAGCACTCCGTGTCCTACAATCTGACGCACGCGTCGAGCGGAACATCGTGGACCGCCTCCACAACCTCAGACGAAGGCGCAACTCCATCGCACATGAGGAGACGAATGCAGTGTCACCTGAGGAAGCGAAGGCATTTGCGTCGGAAGCGTGGGAGTTGGGTTGGCTCATTGGAAACCCTGTGCCCGATGAGCTAGCAATTTCCATAAGACCATCAGAGAAACAGTATGACTATTCCTGATTTCCAGACTCTTATGCTCCCCCTTCTACAATTGGCTACTGATGGACAAGAGCATTCCATCCGGGACGCAAGAGAAACGTTGGCCGATCAGTTCACATTGAGTCCGGAAGAGAAAGCGGAACTTTTACCGAGCGGTCGCCAGCCGATCTTTGATAACCGCGTGGCCTGGGCCAAATCGTATCTGCAGCAAGCGGGCGTGCTCAAACCGACCCGTCGCGCCCATTTTCAAATCACAGAGAGAGGAAAACAGGTTCTGAGTGAACATCCTTCACGGATCGACATAGAATACCTGGAGCGCTTCCCGGAGTTCGTGGAATTCCGCTACGGACGAAAGACACCCACCCCGGAACTCCCTCTTGCGACCTTGGAGGAGCAAGGGCAGTCAACCCCGGAGGAGACCCTAGAGGCAGCGTATCAACGCATCCGCAACGAATTGGCCACCGAACTGCTCAAGCGCGTCAAAGAAGCACCCCCTGAGTTTTTTGAGCGGCTGGTCGTAGAGTTGCTTGTCAACATGGGCTATGGCGGTTCACGGCGTGATGCGGGAAAGGCGATAGGTCGTAGCGGAGACGAAGGTATAGACGGGATCATTAATGAAGACCGTCTGGGCTTGGACATGATTTATCTGCAGGCGAAACGCTGGAATGGTACGGTCGGGCGACCGGAGATACAGAAATTTGTGGGTGCTCTGCACGGCAAGAGAGCAAAGAAAGGGGTCTTTATTACGACTGGAACCTTCTCCTCTGAAGCTGAAGAGTATACGTCCCATATCGATCCGAAGATTGTGCTGATTGATGGCAATCAACTAGCGGAACTGATGATTGATTTCAACATTGGGGTGACCAAATCTTCAACGTACGAGATTAAACGCATTGATTCTGACTATTTTGGCGAAGAGTAGAGATCAACGGCAAAGGAGTCTAACTTTCCGTTCCACCTGACCGCGGCCCGCGAGCGGCTCTGAGTAAATGCAAATGACTATAATGGGGCTGCGGTCCCTCAGCCGGAACGTTAAACACGATACGTGGGAGATGATGTCAGCGCTGCGATGAGAACGTTGACAAGGTGAGAAGCAATGAGCGCAGCGGAGAGATATGATTACATTGGCGACGGCTACGCGTCCGTACGAAGGCCCGATACACGTTGGGTTGCCCGGATACACCAAACACTTGACGGCCACCGCACGCTAATCAACGTAGGGGCTGGAGCCGGGGCCTACGAACCCAGCTTCATGTCCGTTGTGGGAGTCGAACCCTCACAGGTTATGATCCGGCAACGCTCGTCATCGGCTGCCCCAGTGGTACGCGGCGTGGCCGAGCAGCTGCCATTCCGGGATGGAGCCTTTGACGTGGCGCTAGCTGTCTTAACAGTGCATCACTGGTCTGACCCGGGCGTCGGGTTGGCGGAGATGCGCAGGGTGTCGCGAAAGCAAGTGGTCGTCACCTGGGATCCGGCCGTGTTCGCCCAGCAATTCTGGCTGGTGCGTGACTATCTGCCGGAAGCGGCGGCGCGTGAGACCCACCTGGCTACCCTGGAGACGATATTGGCCCATCTCGGACCCGCGACTACGGAGAAGTTACTAGTGCCGCACGACTGCACAGACGGCTTTTTCGGGGCGTACTGGAAACGACCCTATGCTTATCTGGATGCGACTGTACGGGGAGCAATCTCTGGGCTCGCGCTGCTCGATCAGGGTGTTATCGCCGCCGCACTAGACCGGTTGAAGTTCGATCTAGACTATGGGTGTTGGCATGTGCGGTACTCGGAGCTTATGGAGCTTTGTGAAATCGATCTGGGGTATCGTCTCGTAGTTGCTGAGCAGTGAAATAGACGGAGTCGTCAGTGTGGTGCTGCGCTTAACAAACCGCCTCTAGGCCGACCTCAGCTAGCGAGCGGTCCTGAGGGAATGCAAAAGAATACGGTCGGGCTGCGGCGGTTGAGGAGAAGGTATGAGGAGCCACGCTGAGAGGTTGACCACATTGGAGGTATGACGTACGGTCATACTTGGAGGTGCGAAGTGTCTAGAGCAAAAGTGGCGATCTCCCTTGATGAGTCCACCTTGGAACGTCTGGATAAACTCGTCGAGAAAGCAGTGTTTCCCAACCGCAGTCAAGCGATTCAGGAAGCTGTGGAGGAGAAGCTCGCTCGTATGGAGCGGAGCCGCTTAGCAAGAGAATGCGCGAAACTTGATCCGACCTTTGAGAAGGCGCTCGCTGAGGAAGGCATGTCTGAGGATGCCGCGGAATGGCCCGAATACTAAGGGGAGAGATTCGCTGGGCTGATCTCAACCCAACCCGCGGCAGGGAACAAGCGGGCCAGCGTCCTGTGCTCATCCTCAGCCAGGACGTCTTCAATGATCGCTCAGGGACCGTAATTGCGATGGCGCTGACCAGTCAACCTCAACGAGCGGGGTTTCCATTGACTCTCGAAGTGCAGGCGAGAGGGCTCCCGAAGAAATCGTGGGTCAAGATCAGCCAAATCCGCACGCTTGCGGTGGAGCGAATCGGCTCACGCCTGGGGAAGATCAGACCGGAGGAGCTCGTGCAGGTCATTGAGGGACTGAATGAGATTATCGGCCCCTAGTTGTGGCCGAGGCGAGTGATCGACGGATGTTAGCTGACCTATAACCCCGACTATGCCGGAGGATCATATTTGTGGACCACTCCATCTACGATAAGCGCAGATACCCGATCGTCGATGTGCGGGAAGGCTACGGAGAATGGTCACGCACCTACGAGCAAACCGTGCAAGATGAGATGGATCTGCACCTGCTCGACGGACTGCGGACAGTCGACTGGTCGGCTCCCCGACTCGTGCTTGATCTTGCCTGCGGCACCGGGCGGATCGGGGCGTGGCTAAGAAAGCGTTGCTCCGCCGCAGTTGATGGAGTTGACATTACGCCGGAAATGCTGGAGGTCGCTCGGAATAAAGGCGTTTACCGAACCCTTCGCATCGCGGATGTGTCAAACACGGGACTTCTCGCTGAGGCGTATGATCTCTGCATTCAATCGCTGGCGGACGAGCACCTACCCAATCTTCGGCCACTGTACCGAGAAGTGGCGCGTATCACGAAGAGTGAAGGCTTTTTCATCATTGTGGGGTTTCACCCTCAATTTCTTATGGCAGGTATGCCCACACACTTCGATCGGGCTCCGGGCGAGCCTGTCACCATCCGCAGTTATGTCCACCTCTTAAGCGACCACGTAAAGGCCGCTCATGCTTTCGGTTGGTCGCTATTGGAAATGGACGAAGGACTGGTCGACAATGCCTGGTTGCAGAAGAAACCAAAGTGGGAGTCTTATTTCGGACTGCCGATAAGTTTCGCGATGGTCTGGCGTCGAGAGTAGACTTGGGAGTAATGAGAAACGAAAGAAAACTCCTCGGAGCCGAAGATATGGCTGAACCGCAAGACCTGCCCGCCGGCAGATTCTCTTCCTGGCTGCGTCGTACACGGAGTGCACAAGTAAAGGAAAACGGAGCTGCCGTGCCTTGCGGCGCCTGCAACGCCTGCTGTCGGTCGTCTTACTTCATCCAT
>CAZUFQ010000275.1:0-1120 GCA_964618735.1 uncultured Enterobacteriaceae bacterium | reverse complement strand
GGAGTCCTAGTTCGGGTTGCCGTAAAGTTTCGACATGGTCTGGCGTCGAGGTGAGACCTGGGAATAATGAATGAAGAACGAGAGAAAACTACTCGGAGCCGAAGATATGGCTGAACACCAAGACCTGCCCGCCGGCAGATTCTCTTCGTGGCTTCGCCGGACACGGAGCGCGCAAGTAAAGGAAAATGCAGTCGCTGTGCCTTGCGGCGCCTGCAACGCCTGCTGTCGGTCGTCTTACTTCATCCATATCAAGCCCGAAGAGACCCGGACCCTTGCCCGCATACCTAGAAAGCTCTTATTCGCGGCCCCCGGTTTGCCTAAGGGCCATGTGTTGTTGGGGTACGATGAGAATGGTCACTGCCCCATGCTCATCGATAATAAGTGTTCGATCTATGAGGATCGCCCGCTCACGTGCCGCACCTACGACTGCCGGATATTCCCCGCAGCCGGGCTGGACGCGGGTGACAATGACAAGGCGTCGATTACTCAGCAAATACAGCGTTGGCAGTTCAGTTTCCCGACAACGTTGGACCGTAACCAGCATGCTGCCGTACAAGCCGCCGCAAAGTTCTTACGGGAGCGCGCCGACTGCTTTCCTGCTGGAGTAATACCCAGAAACTCAACTCAATTGGCCATTCTCGCGATTAAAGTTTACGATGTTTTTCTCAAGTACAACGACGAGTCCAACAAAACAGGGCGCATACCTCCAGATCTCGAAGTCGTCAAAGCAGTAATGAAGGCTATCGAGAAATTCGAGGCTAAGCATGCTACACGTTCTTCTGGATAAGATTTGCTAAACATTGTCGCGCGCTTTTCTTTTGCCCAGTTTAGTTTGAAAATCCCAGGAAATGACTCCCTCCCCCTTGCTTTTCTTTAGTCCTTCATCTGAGTTAGTCGCTACCTCCGCAAGAGGGAGTGATGGAAGATAGTCGGTCACTGCGCTTCTTTGCCCTGCGGGGAGGAGAAGCGGTCAGGAAGGAGTAAGGTTTTGATGTCTGCCGTGCTTTTTACCCTGGTCGTGTTGATTGCCGGGGGCTTCTTTGCTTACACCCTGTATGGCCGGTTTCGTTTGTTAGCCGCTGCGCGTCCAGTTAACCGCTTCGATCGCATGCCAGAGCGT
>CAZUFQ010000274.1:0-8129 GCA_964618735.1 uncultured Enterobacteriaceae bacterium | reverse complement strand
CTAGTGAATGTGGTTCCTGCTGTCAGGGTAATCAACCTCTGCCGTCAGTATGGGGCCCGAGCAGCACTTATCGACGTGAGCTTCACTGTTAAACGTGGAGAATTGTTCGCCCTGCTTGGTCCGAACGGTGGTGGAAAAACAACGTTATTTAAAATTCTCTCGACGCTCTTATCTCCAACAAGTGGAGACATCGAAGTTTTCGGACAAAGCTTGACGCAAAATCCCCATGCGATTCGTTCGTGTCTTGGGGTAGTCTTTCAACATCCAAGCCTTGATCCCAAATTAACCGTTATGGAGAATCTCCAACACCACGGTCATCTCTATGGTTTGCGCGGGCAGTTGCTCCAGCAGCGGGCGGCGGAAATGCTGAAACGGTTGAATCTCGTAGATCGCAGCAACGATTTCGTCGAAACGTTGTCTGGCGGTATGCAAAGGCGTGTAGAACTAGCGAAAGGACTGTTACATAAGCCGACTCTGCTGTTGCTTGATGAACCGAGTACTGGGTTAGACCCGGGCGCGCGACGGGATTTTAACAACTATTTGGTGCAATTACGCGAGCAAGAGGGGGTCACTGTCATTCTCACCACACATATTATGGAAGAGGCGGAGCGGTGTGATCGCGTAGGTATCCTTCATCAAGGGAAACTCGTGGCGCTCGATACTCCTGACGCGCTCAAGGCGCAAGTTGGTGGGGATGTCGTGGCTATTCGTACTGCGAATCTTCAGGAGTTTCGCGAAAAAATAACAAAGCGGTTTGGCTGCAAGCCTGCACTGGTGGACGGTTCCCTGCGAATCGAACGTTCTCGTGGGCACGAATTTGTACGGGAAGTCGTAGAAGCCTTTCCCGGCGAGGTCCAATCTGTCACCTTCGGCCGCCCGACACTAGAAGATGTCTTTATTCACCAGACTGGACATCGGTTCTTGGAAGCGGAAACCAGCGAAGGGCGTATAGCATGAGCAGCTTTTTTCTTCCTATCATGACATTATGGAAACGTGAGGTGGTGCGATTCGTGCGACAGCGAAGTCGAGTGATGAGCGCATTGAGCACCCCGCTGGTGTTTTGGCTCCTCTTGGGCAGCGGGTTTCGCGCATCTTTCCGACCGCCCGGAGCCCCGGAAGGCGTAGGGTATCTAGAATATCTGTACCCCGGCATTATTGTTCTCGTTCTTCTGTTTACGGCGATCTTTTCTACAATTTCTATTATTGAAGATCGGAAAGCCGGATTTTTGCAAGGCGTACTCGTCGCGCCGGTGTCGCGTGCGAGTATTGTGCTGGGACAAGCCTTGGGGGGAGCGACTTTGGCTTTATTACAAGGGATGCTCTTTCTCGTACTGGCCCCTATTGCGGGTATTTCGCTGTCCCTGTTGGCGATTCTTGGCGTGATTGTCGTCATGGCGCTGATTGCGTTTGCATTAACCAGCATTGGCTTAACAATCGCCTGGCGCATGGAGTCCATTCAGGGCTTTCACGCGATCATGAATCTGATTCTCATGCCGGTATGGTTTTTATCCGGAGCCTTTTTCCCGGCGACGGGATTACCATTCTGGCTGGGCTGGTTGATGCGTCTGAATCCATTAACCTATGGGATGGCGGCGCTGCGCAGCTGCTTTTATCTGGGCAATCCAACTATTGTTGGTCCGTTGCCTTCGATGACTCCCTCTCTTTTGGTGACAACCGCTTTTGCTGGTGGGGCATTCTGGTTGGCAACCGTGACCGCACAACGGCGCGTCCAGCCGTGAGGACGCCTGTAGCTTTCTTCTGCTGTTGGACGCCAGGGTGAAGCAATATCTCGCCTTTCAGACGATAGAGTTCGGCTTCATACCAGCATTCGCCGGTTTTTTGCCCCACGGCGAGCGCTTCATTGATGATCCTTAAGGCCTCTTCACTCCGCCCTTCTTGGACACAAGATTCCGCCAGTAAGGAAAGAAAGTAGGGCCGGGCTAGTTCAGCTCCAGTGGTGAGGCACGCCCTTAGCCCTTGCTGCATTTGGGTTATCCCTTCTTCGGGGCTGTTGAGCTTCGCCAGCGTGCTTCCCCACAGAATAGTAGCTACTGCCTCCAAGTGGGGCGCGTGCTCAGCTGGGCGATCTACGGCACGTTTTTGTGCATGCTTGTGCGCAGTCTCCGGCTTACGGCGCAGCACCTGCAGCATCGTTATCCAATTCAGGGCAAAAGAAAGACTGTAGACATGGGAACTCGCAGTGGCTAGTGAGAGCGCTGCTTGGGCCTGTTGAAGGGCTCGCTCTGCATGCCCGAGCAGCCATTGCGCTTTCGATGCGAGAACTCGGCAAATAACACGTGCGTCATGCCCATAAAGAAAAGTGTGCGAGCTTTGCTGCTGCATATCACAACGTGTTAAGCTGCTCTCCAAGTGTGCGTTCCCGGCTTCCACCTCTCCGAGCCAGAGTAACAATGCTCCATGAACAATCTCAGCTTCAAGCGAGCGCACTGGGTCTTGAAGAGTGTGAGCAAGAGCAAACATTCGTTCACTGGCCTCACGAGCAAGCTGAAGCTCGCCTTTCACGATCGCATTTACGGTGAGCCCCCAGAGCACGGGGAAAAGCTGGGAAGTTTCTCCTGCTTGACGACACAATTCACGAGCTTGTGTGTAGATTTGTTGGACTTCCATCGACCCATGGCCTCGGGAGGCGATCAGGGGCGCACTAACCGCAAGACGAAGCGCTAACTCTTGGTGCACGTTTTCGATCGACGACGGCGAGGTTTGCAGAAGTGTAATACCGTCGATGAGGTGGGTAATAGTCTCCTGCTGTGCGTGTCGGGGAGCAGGCTCACCGTCCAGAGGAGAAGGAACAATGGCTGTCTGCGGTCTGGTTTTCTGAGAAGCCGTTGGTTCTATTGCAGCATCTCCGACGCCTTTACCGTGCGGGCGTAGACGCAGAGGAGCAATGAACCGATATCCGCGCCTATGCACGGTTTCGATAAATCGCGGCGACGACGTTGTGTCCTGCAACGCCTTCCGCGCGTCTCGTATACAAAACCGCAGGACATCATCCGAGACCACGGTGTCAGGCCAGACCGCATCGAAGAGAGCTGCACGCGTCACCAGTCGCCCAGCCTGCTTGAGCAACACCTGGAGCACCGCAAACGTTTTCGGTCGGAGCAAGAGCCGCTGTCGTCCACGCCATAGACATTGATTGACAGTGTCAAAACGAAAAGGACCGAAATGCAACTCTGTACTTGGGCCGGAGGCGTTCACAATTTTCTCACAGTAATTTCACCGAATGTTCCGGACTATTGTTCGTCTGCCATGCTATCCGTATTGCCATGTGACGGGCGTGTGCGCAAGCCGCCGTGTAAAGGGGATGACCCACTTTCATGTCGTATTATGACTGTCTCTCTTTGTCGCTTACTGTGCTTGTTTGTATCCTCCTTCAATCACTCGTTTGGGCAGACTCGCAACTTATCCTCTTCGAGCACCCAGAACGGCTGTCATTCACCGGCTTCGGCGCGTCGCTTGCGACGGTGGGAGACCTCGATGGCGATGGCGTCCCGGACTATGTCATCGGCGCATACGAGCATTTTTGGAACAACAACCTCAAACAGGGGCGGGCTTTTGTTTTCAGCGGACGGAAAGGCGGTCTCCTGTATGTTCTTGACCTTCCTCACCCTCGGCTGGCCGGCGGCTCTGGCGCAACCCCGTTCAGCGGCGCCTCGTTCGGCTGGGCCGTTGCCGCTGCTGGCGACATTGATCAAGATGGCGCGCCGGATATCCTCATTGGTGCATTTAACTACGATGAGAGCGGGGCGGCTTATGTCTTCAGCGGTAAGACCAGAGCGCTGCTTCTCACACTCCAACCTCCTCAGGCGCAACCCAGCGCTGGCTTTGGCTGGAGTGTGGCCTCTCTCGGCGACCTAACTGGCGATAAGATCCCTGAACTTATTGTCGGCGCATTTGCCTATGCTGGAACCGGCCGAGCATTTGTCTTTAACGGGAAAGACGGCTCGCTGTTGGGGTCATTCGGACCGCCATCACCTGAGCCGAGCGCATTTGGTTGGTCTGTCGCTGGAGCCGGCGACCTGGATGGCGATGGCTCCCCTGACCTTGTAATTGGTGCTCCATACGCTTCTGTCAATGGGGCGTCCGCCCAAGGGCGCGTCTACGCCTTTAGCGGACGGACCAGAAAACTGCTCTACGTTTTAGACGATCCATCTCCTCAGGCAGGAGCCGTCTTCGGATGGCGTATCGCTGTGGGGGGAGACTATGATGGCGACGGAACCCCGGAAGTGTTAATCGGAGCACCTTACCAGGATGTCGGTAAGAATCGCTCAGTGGGGGAAGCGTTCATCTTTAGCGGTAGAAACGGTTCACAGCTTCTGACTTTGGATGATCCCGCCCCGACGAAACCGTATGCGGGGTTTGGTCTCGCACTCACAACTTGTCCGGACATTAATCAAGATGGCGTTCCCGAAGTGCTTGTTGGCGCGCCGTTCCAGACTGTGGATCAATTCCACATCCAGGGGGAAGCGTTTCTCTTTGATGGGCGAAGCGGGACCCACCTCTCGACGTTCGACAATCCGGATCCCCACCAAGGCTCTCAGTTTGGCTATACCGTCGTTTCTCCCGGCGATGTCAACGGCGATGGGATTGCCGATTTCATGATTGGCGCGTCCGGCCAAACCATTCGAGAAAAAGCCGCCGTAGGGCGAGCCTACCTTTTTCTGTCGCGCTCTCCGACGGCTCCGTCTGCCGAGTCTCTTCACACTTCAGCCGCACCGAATAAAGACTAATGCGTTATCTATATTTTCCCCTAGTCTTGCTCATTCTCGTCTGCACTTTGAGCGGATGTCGATCAGCATCGAGCCTGACCGGCGCTGAATTAGCGCGAAAGTATCCGGATAAACATTATATACAAGCTGACGGAGTCTCCTTGTATTATGAACAAGCGGGCCTCGGTCCTCCAGTTGTATTCTTGCATGGCTTGCTCACTCACTCAGCTCTCTGGCGCACTATCACTACGGGTCTGACGTATGGCAATTCTCTCTATTCGGTAGACCTGATGGGCTTTGGCTTTTCGGAAAAACCCCAACACGTAAGCTACAGCCTTGACGCCTACGTCGCTCAGTTGCATCGTCTCATTGAAGAACTGCGGCTCCATCGTCCAGTATTGGTCGGGCACGGATTGGGAGCCGCCATCGCCGCACTCTACGCTGTACGTTATCCGACCGAGGTCGACAAACTTGTGTTGTTGGATGCGCCTTTTTCCCAAGTCCCTTCGCCATTCCTGCTCCGTCTCCTCCAAGTTCCCCTGCTTGGCTCTTGGTTTACCGGGGATTGGATCATTGATCGTATCCTCCGTGGCGGTGTAGAAAACCGCGCCTTGCTGACAGACGCCGTGCGGCAGCAGTATACCCAGCCATATCATGATGATCCTGGAGCCTGGATGGCGTTACAGAAATGTTTGCGAGAAATCGAGGTGGAGACAATGTGGAAACAACAAATCCAACTTGGGCTTGCAACGCTTCAGTCGCCAATCCTGCTCGTTTGGGGCAGCCATGATGAGTATGTTCCCGTTGCTGTGGGGCGCGCATTGCATGACCTTCTTCCTCGGGCGCAAATGGAGGTGATCCTCCACAGCGGTCATTACATCCAGGAAGATCGTCCGGAGGAAGTGCGAGCAGTGCTGAAAGCCTTTCTCACTCAGGAATAAGAGCGATAGTTGGAGGGAGCAAAGCGTCATGGGCGTCATGAAGATTTCCACTGGGCCTCGCTACACGCCGCTCGGGAGCCCCACGGAGCGACGTGATCGTGAAGTGCGACAACTCGTCCAGCGTATTGTGGCTGAAGTGCTCACACAGCCACGGCAAAAACGCGCTTGCCATAAATATCAACGTGGGGGTCGTATGGTTCCTAAGACTCGCCAGCCGTAACAAGCGAGCAAAGAGAGGAAAATGCTATGGAACCCTCAGTGACATATAATCCCGATCAATTGAGCACACCAGCGGTGATTGCTGACCCATATCCACTCTATCACCGTCTGCGAGAGCATTGGCCGTTTCTCTATACCATTTTGCCCGCGGGTTTTGTTCCCGGTCTAAGCGGTCCTCTTCGGGGGTGGGCGTTCATGCAGTATGCCCACGTTTATACTGCCTTGCGCGATCACGCCACCTTCTCATCAGCGCGCAATCCTCTGGATGGCGTCCTTTTCCCTAAATTGGTGCTTCTGACAGACGATCCACCCCGCCACGCCCGCTTCCGTCGCCTTGTCAATGCTGTGCTCACTCTGAAGCGCATTGAAGCTCTCATTCCATGGATTACCAGCGTAGTGACAAATTTGCTTGATACAATGGAAACCGACGCAATTGATCTTGTCCAGGCGTATACAATCCCGCTTCCAGTCCGTGTGATCGCACCCATCTTGGGTATCCCGCCAGAAAAGTATGTGCTCTTCAAGCAGTGGTCCGAGGCTGCGGTAGCAACGATATCGATGGAGCCGGAACAACGCTCGCAATATATTCAAGCGATGGTCGAGTATTTTGGCAAGCTGATCGCGGCCCGTCGCGCGCATGGCGCGGAAGATTTAATCAGTGCTCTCATCCAAGCTGATGTGGAAGGAGAACGATTACAGGAGTGGGAGGTCCTCGGCTTTTGCCTGTTACTTCTCATCGCGGGGAATGAAACCACGACTCATTTGATCGGAAATCTCTTCAATCTTTTGGCTGAGCGACCGCTCCTCTGGCGACAATTGCGTGAAGATCGTGGTCTTGTCGATGTTGTGATTGAGGAAACCTTGCGCTACGAAACGCCCGTACAACGGTTGTTTCGTGTCACAACTCGTGAAGTCAAACTCTCTGGCGTTACTGTCCCAGAGGGAGCTTTGATCGCCGTATTCTTCGGCTCGGCGAATCGTGATCCGACCATCTTCCCTGACCCAGACGTCTTTCGGCTTGACCGCGACCTGCGACAGCATGTGGCGTTTGGGACGGGGGTGCATTATTGTTTAGGCGCTCCACTCGCGCGTGCGGAAGCAAGGATCACGCTCAACGCGTTTTTGGATCGATTTTCTACATTGGTGCAAGGTAAAATGCCCAGGGTGCGACAAACGGCGACTGACATGATGTTGGGGTTTCATCAATTGCCGTTGGTGTTAGACCGCAAAGGGAAGTGAGAGAGGCAAAAGAGTCATTCTCTCAGCTCGACTTTATCCAATCAGGCTGCATAACAAACGGTCTCTGTGAAGCGCTCGAAGAGCGAGCGCGGGAGTTTTATTATTGCAGAGTGGGGCTCCGACATCGCAAAATGGCAAGCACTCCACAGCTCCCGTCTGACCAGCGCCATCGCGTCAACAAAGGGCGGGCGGGAGTTGGCATACCACGCGGCGGTGCGCACGACGCGGGTCTCTGCCTGGAGCACCGCGTGCGCCATGAGCGTGACGAGCGAGTACCACCCGAATAACGCCGGGGTCGTCCGCCCGATGGCCCAGTCCTGCCATTGTTGTTGTGTCTCCAGACCCAGATGGGCGCGCGCTTCCTCAAAGGTCACTTCCAGGGTCCAGCGCCGCACAAACCACTCCAAGATCTGGGTCGGCGTGTACGCGAGGTGGGTGGCGAGCAGGGCTTGGGGCTCGCACTCGTCCTGGGGGTCGCGACTCAACACCCAGCGCACAGGCACAGGCGGTAGACCCGTGTGATACCACCCGGCCGTGTCCGTGCCGACCTCCACCTCCCGTGCGCCTCCCCCATCCCAGTTGTTTGCCCTCACCGTACTCCACTGGGGTTGCGGATCGGTGAGTACCTGTTGCCGCGGAGGCCGGCGGGCCCCTTTCTTGCGCGGGCGCCCGTTTTGCCCTGGAGCCCGAGGAGGCGCAGGCGCATAGAGAGCCGCCTCCCGCCGTTACCCCGTGATCAAGCTCACGGCGGGCGTGTCGCTGCCCTGCTTGAGCAATTCGCTCACCGCAGCGGAACTAGCGGCCACCACGCCGACCTCCCGTCCGCGCAGCCAGCGGTGGCACCACCCCATCACTTGCCCCGCCCATTGCGGTAACCTCTTGTGCCGCGGCCTCCGCTGCTGGTGCTAACGCTCCGAGGGACATACCGCCCTGAGAACGGGCAAGACCCAGACCCGCCCCACCCCGGGCATTCCCGCCAACCCCCGCCCCCAACACCCAGCCA
>CAZUFQ010000273.1:0-8192 GCA_964618735.1 uncultured Enterobacteriaceae bacterium | reverse complement strand
ACTACAAGAACCTACTCCGTTGAACAAGGTTTCTCGGTGAGTGAAATGCTCGGGAAAAAACGCCAGCCTGCCATAATGATCGAGATCGGGGTGGCTCATTACCAAAATGTCCACATGCGCGATTTTTCGGCTCCATAGAAAAGGCGCCAGAATAGCTGCGCCGGTGTCGAATTCTTCACTGGCGAAGCCTCCGCCGTCGATAACCATGACTTGTGAGTCTGGCAATTCGACAACGGCGGCGTCTCCTTGACCCACGTCAAGAAAAGATACGCGCAGGTCCCGACGGAAGTAACGCTCGTGCACCCACACCGCGCCATCAAGTAAGAGTGCTACTACACACACGGGCAAAAGGTAGCGAGCGCTACGAACGATGCGCGGATGCGTCGCGGTCAGCGCTGCGAGAAGACAAGCAAAACCTCCGTACAGCAGTATGAGTTCAAGCAGTGTCGGCGTTACCACAGAAAATGCGGCGAAGGACCATGCGCCAATGAACTGTGTTATCCATATCCCCAATTTCGTGATGAGTCCGGCGCAGAACAGAAGAGGAACCGCTATGCTAGGATGGACAAAAAACAGCGCCGCCGCGAGCAAGCCGCATAGCACCGCGCCGCCTCCGAGCAAAGGAATGATCAACAGATTGGCCAGCGCCCCGACAACACTGACTTGATTAAAATGAAATGCAGTGAGCGGCGCAGTCGCGAGCAGGGTGCACCCCGACACCAGCAGGCAACCGACGGTCCAGCGCAGGCCGCGTTCTTGCCATTCCGGAAGTCGAGAGAGCCGTCCTCCTCTCCACTGCTCCCACCAGGAAGAGAATTGTCCCATGCCCAACAAAATGCTCAGTACGGAGACAAAAGAAAGTTGAAAGGAAATGTCGAGTATTGCTCCCGGCCACATCAGGGAAATCAGCAGTGCGGCAAGCGCGAGGCTGCGATAGACTTCTTCTTGACGATCGCACAGGATGGCGAGTAAGTAGACGAGCACCATCACTACTGAACGCCAGGTGGCGACATTGCCGCCGGCGAGGCCGGCATACAGCAACACTGGCGGAATGGTAAACGCAGCGGCTAACTTAGGCATGACAAAGCGTAGCAAGAGATAACGACTGCGTCCCAAAACCCACCACCAGACGCCATACGAAGCCGCAGCCACAAGGCTAATGTGTAAACCAGAAATTGACAGTACGTGTGTGACGCCGGCTCGAGAAAACGCTGTGCGCAGTTCGGTGCTGAGGCTCCCCTCGTCTCCGACAATCAGTGCACGCAAGACTGCCGCAGTCGGTTCATCCAAATGGGCGGAAAAAAATGCGCCGAGCCTGCGACGCGCTTGTTCACGCCGACCGCGTAACCAATTGCCGTCAATGTCGAGGGGTTCAATGGTACTGTAGTCCCACAGAAAGCCGGGAAAGTAGATATCTGTTTGCGTTAAGAATCCTTCATAATCAAAGCTCCCTGGAGTGTGGAAATTGCGCGGCGTACGGAGTTTCAAGGTCAAATGCAGAACATCGCCGTATTGCCACGAGCCGGTCAGAGAACGCACGGTGAGCAAGATTTTGCCGGTCGATGAGCGCGGGACCCCGTGTTGCCACAGGCGCTGAGCCTCTAGATAGAGTCTACCACGATGAAGGAACCGGTCCGGTTCGCGGAAGACCCGCCCATCAATGGTTACTTCTTGCGGAAGAGAAAGATTGTGGAGATGATCGGCAGGCAAGCGTGGGTTGGTAACACGGTGCAGAGTGAGATTTGCCGCGGAAAAAGTCACAAGCAGACACGAAACCCACACGCCAGTGCGATATGAACAAAGAAGAAAAGCGAGACCGGCGCTCGTCAGCAGCCCACCGATCCACAGCGGCGAAGAGGCGAGCCAGCCCAAAGCCGCACTCGCTTGGCCGCCCAGATATGCGCCGGTGAAAAGAAATAAAGCATATCGTCGGCACACCGGAGCGATATCGCCAAAGCGAGAAAGAAGCGACAATAACATATAGTTTTCCTAAATGAGATGTTGCGGGTGAGCGCCGTTCATGCTTCGATAAGCTCAGCACGAACGGAAAATCTGGGACAATTTCAGTACAAGACTCGTTCGCCCTGAGCTTGTCGAAGGGCGGAAGCGTGTTTTTCTCTCCATTTCAAAAAGGAAACCTATAGTCGGAGCACTCCTCGACGAGGCTGACGCGTCAGTCAGAATGGGGACAGAAAGAAGACAGTTACTCTTCAGTCGGGGGAAGAGTTTCACTGGCAAAAAGCTGGTGAATCGCTTCTGCCGTAATAGGTGTAATGCCGGGGACCTGCGTCAATTCGGCGACCGTGGCCGCACCGACGCGTTTGAGACTGCCGAAATGGCGGAGCAGTGCTTTCCGTCGCGAGGGACCGACTCCTGGAACCGCATCGAGGGGCGAACTCAAGCGCTCTTTGGCCCGCAACTGTCGATGATAGGTGATAGCGAAGCGATGGGCTTCATCGCGGACGCGCTGCAGGAGGAACAATGCTGTAGAGTTTTGTCGCAAAATGACGGGATTCTTGCGCCCCGGCAGAAACACGCGCTCGGCGGAATGCTCGACTTCTTCAGCAAACGGATCGCGCTCGGTGCGCATTTTGGCTAGGCCAATGAGGTCAACTTCCGTAATCCCTAATTCGCGAAACACTTCAACAGCGACGCCGAGTTGTCCTTTGCCGCCATCAACCATCAGCAAGTCAGGAAGATCGTTTTCTTCCAAGGCGCGACAATACCGGCGCGTCAGCACCTCGTACATCATGCCAAAGTCATCAGCGCCCTCGACCGTCTTAATGCGAAAACGGCGGTAGCGGTTTTTGTCGGGCTCTCCTTCGTCGAACACCACCATCGAACCGACAGCCAGGTTTCCTTGGATATTGGAAATATCGAAACATTCGATCCGTTTGGGAGCGTTTTGCAATATGAGCGCCCGGCGTAGACTTTCGAGCGTCTTTTCTTGTTGCTCCGCGCTGCGCCGTTTTTCGACAAAGCTCTGCCGCGCATTTTCCTGCGCCATCTCAACGAGACGCACCTTGTCGCCGCGTTGAGGATGCACGACTGACACTTTTTTCCCCTTCCGCTCGCTCAACAGCTCCTCTCGCGCCTCGGCGTCTTCAAGTACGACCGGCGCGAGAATCTCATCAGGAACAAACCGATCGCCTTGGTAAAATTGCGTCAGTAATTCCGACAATACTTCTTCATCAGGAAACTCGTTGTCATCGAAACCATATTCAAGGTTGCCTACCAACTTACCGCCGCGCACGAAGAGCACTTCAATTTCGACGAATCCGCCTTCGCGGTATAAGCCGAAAATGTCTTGATCATGGCCAAGCGGCGTCGCTACTTGTTGCTTTTCAGCGGTCTGTTCAATCGCTCGGATTTGGTCGCGCACTCGGGCGGCTTCCTCAAAACGTAACGCCTCTGCAGCGTCCTGCATACGTGCAGTGAGGTGCTCGACTAACTCGCGATTTTTCCCTTCGAGCAGCAAGAGCGCGCCTTTCAATTGTCTCTGGTAGTCGGCCGGATCAACGGGAAGAGCACAGGGCCCTAAGCACCGTTTGATTTGATACTCGAGACAGGGGCGTGTGCGATTGCGAAACACGGTGTCTGAGCAGGTGCGTAGGGGGAATACTTTACGGATGATTTCGAGCGTCTCTTGCACCGCCGCGCTGGAGTGAAAAGGGCCAAGATACTTGCTCCCATCTTTCGCCACTTGGCGCGTGAGGAACAGACGCGGCCAGGCTTCCTGCGTGGTGACTTTGACATGCCAGTAGGATTTATCGTCTTTCAGACGGATGTTGTAGCGTGGCCAATACTGCTTGATGAGCGTATTTTCGAGTAGGAGCGCTTCTTTCTCGCTCCTCGTAATCAACACTTCTACATCAGCAAGTTGAGATAACAGGAAGGTAATTTGCACACGCCCATCACCGCCACGAGCATATTGGCGCACGCGTGCGCGGAGATTTTTGGCTTTGCCCACATAAATTACTTCACCGCTGCTGTCCCGAAACAAATACACCCCTGGGCTCATCGGCAGGCGCGCCAATTTGGCTTCAAGGGGGGATTCCGTCACAGCCGAGGTTTCTTGCATTTGTGGGTCCGTACTCACGAAGATTGATATACCACCAAGCCAGCAATAAGAGCTATGCCTGGGCGTATTTGCATACGCACGGAATAATGTAACCTTTTGTTTCTTCTCTATAACCGCTTTCGTTCGTATGGCAACTTGTGGAGCGAAAGTCACAGATCGTTTCAATCTCCCACCTTTCCGTGTTGCATCGACAATGCTATGAGAGCACGCAACAGAGGAATTTGCTCTCGGCGTCTTCCTTGCTCGTTCAGAAGAAGACGCTGGCCAACGGAGGGAACGAATGAAGAAATGGACGACCTTAGTCGGGGTGGTGTGTGTGGCCGGATTCCTTGCGGTTGCCGGCTGTAAGAAAGAGAAAGAAGCCGCGAAACCACCGCCGCCAGATCCCCTGACGGCATGCAAGAATGAATGTAAGCATACGTCAGAGAAGATGAACAAGGATTGCATTGATGAATTAACCCAGCAACAGAAATTCGATCGCCTGCAAGAGTGCACAACGAAGGCGGACGAGTATTCGGGCGGTTGCCGATCGGAGTGCGACAAGAAATTCCCCAAAGGATAAGCTGCTCGCGAACCACGGTGAGGCAAGTGACAGCGATGAAGATCCTCGATCGTGAAGAACATTGGATTCATACGCATTTCCTTACAGATTGTACGAGGCTTTCTGAGTCTCGTATGCGGGAAGTAGTGAAAGATATGACGCCGTACTTGCGGGAATTAGGCATCGTGTATGGCATGCACTTTACTCAGATGCGCAATGAGCGCACGTGTCGGATCGTGCTGGAGTGTATTCCGTTTGCCAAGACACTCGACCGTATCCAACAGCAGCTTCAGGCTGTCGTGCGCGACATTCCTGCACGTCCAGCGGTGATAAAAACCGTGCGGGACGAGCAGTCAGGGACTCTTCTTACGTCTTCATGATAAGCGAAGAAAGGCGAGCGCCTCCTTGCGCTTGCCCTGAGTCTCAGTCCATCGGCAATCGTTATTCTATCGCCAGCTGGTCGTGTAAAGCCGCCACGGTCTTATCGCCGATTCCTTTTACTTTCGCCAAATCTTCCACGGTTTTGAACGGACCGTTGCTCTGGCGATAATCGACAATCGCTTTGGCTTTGGTCTTACCAATGCCTTTGAGTGCGGTCAGCGTGGTCTCATCGGCAGTATTAAGGTTGACTTTGGCCGTCGGCTTCGCTGCCGCAGCTGCAGCAGGTTTTGTTACTGCCGCAGGAGCACTCGAGCCTGCGGATTGGCCCCACGCTATGGCGCCATGGCAAAGACCGGCGACAAGGGTCGCAACCCAAAAAGGCTGCTTCCATTTCTGCATAGAAACCTCCCGTTCTCCCCTATAAGGGTGAGTAAAATAAGATTCTCTATTTGTGCATTAATTCTATATTAGTTGTCAAGAGAAATTTTTAAATACTTATTATGTTTTTTGATCAAGGAATAACTTTATTTAATTTTTTATAATCGTGGAGATGTAATGTCTTGAGGAGTTAGGCGGAAGAGGTGGTTTTCTGACGCCATGGGTTCACATAGATATATGAGACCCTGAGGGAGGCAATGAACGAAATCATTCTCCGGCCGCTTGTTGAAGCAGACCTGCCTGCCGTGCTGACGATCGAGGAGTCGTCATTTTCCTCGCCTTGGACGCGGGCCGCCTTTGTTCATGAATTGCAAAGCCTACACAGCTGCTTCACTATCGCCGAACGTGTAGGAGTAGTGCTGGGTTATCTCTGCAGTTGGCATGTAGCGGATGAAGTGCAGATCCTCAACGTCGCTGTTGAGACACACTCTCGTCGGCAAGGAATTGCTGAACGCCTCTTACGCCATGTGCTTGAGGTCGGTCAACGTAAAGGAGCACGATCTGCGAACCTAGAGGTGCGACGGGGCAACCTTCCCGCCAGACAACTCTACGAAAAGCTCGGCTTTCGTGAAGTAGCGGTAAGACGAGGCTACTACGCTGATGGAGAAGATGCCCTGTTAATGGTTTGTCACTTTCTTGCTAACGAATAATATTTATCCTCTTTGTGACTTTGTTGCTCCTGAAGAACAGATCAGCTAGGGTGGTAGAGTTGCGTACATTTGCTGGAGGGAAGCTCATGTTTCGGATCGGAGCAAAAGTTGTTTATCCCGGCCACGGGGTTGGCGTGATTGAAAGCATTGAAGAAAAAAACATTCAGGGCTTTGCGCGTAAATTCTTCATGCTCCGTATCCTGGAAAACAACATGATGATTATGATCCCGACCGAGAACGTTGCTTCACTCGGTCTTCGTCCCATTGTCAGCAAAGATATGGTCAGCAAAGTGTATCGCATTCTCCGCACGCGCAAGCCGCTCGGAGATATGAGCAATTGGAATCGCCGCTCTCGTGAATATGGTGAAAAGATAAAAACCGGCTCGCTCCTTGAGCTCGCCACAATTTTTCGGAACCTCCTGGCGCTGAAATCTGAAAAGGAGTTGTCGTTTAGCGAACGGACGATGCTCGACACCGCTCGCAACCTGCTCGTGAAAGAACTAGCGATCGCCAATCATAACCGAGAGGAAGAGATTCTCGCAGACCTCTACGCCATGTTTACTCCGGACTCCGCGCGCCTCACCGCAACGGTGCGGTCTTAACCGCTGCGCAGGGGAAGTCTACACTGCATGGTAGTAAACGCGGTCCTGGTTGCGGCCGGCAAAGGAGAGCGGATGGGGGCCGCCCTGCCCAAACCATTCTTGCCGCTTATAGGAGTCCCCCTGCTTGTTCATACCTTACGGAACCTGACCCAATCCCTTCTTGTCACCAAAGTTGTCTTGGTTATCGCTATCGAGCGAGAATCTCTTTGCCGGGACTTGCTGCAACAGTACGGTCCGTTTCGCGCGTCTATCGTCCTCACGCCAGGGGGACAAGAACGACAAGATTCGGTGCGCCTTGGTCTCGCGCAACTTGATCCTACTTGTGACATTGTCGTTATTCACGACGCCGCTCGCCCTTTTATCAGGGCAGAAGTGGTGGAGCGCAGTATTGAGGTTGCCTCCGCATACGGCGGCGCCCTCGTTGCGACTCCGGCGCGAGACACGCTCAAGCGGGTGAATCAAGAACAGATGGTCGTCGAAACCGTACCGCGTCACGACGTATGGCTGGCGCAAACGCCGCAGACGTTTCGTGCGTCATTGATTCGGGAGGCGCATCTCCGCGCGCACGCACAAGGAGTGACTGTGACTGATGATGCGACCCTCCTCGAATGGACAGGCGGGCAAGTCAAAATCGTTCCTGGCGACATTCGCAACTTTAAGATTACAACGCCCGAAGATTTGCGCTTGGCTGAAGCCCTGTTACAGGGCCTGCCTTGAGCCATAGTTATTGCATGCCGCTTTCTTTCCGTCCGATTTTTCCCATGCGTCGGACAGGAGCCTGTCCTTCTGGACGGAGCCCCTTTGGCCCTGGCTTTTTCGCTACGCCCACATCTTTGGCGTGATCCACTTTAATCTTCAGACGGAGGTTATTGACGCTATCTGCGTTGCTGAGCGCCTGATCAAGGTCAATCTTTCCAGCGGTGTACAAATCGTACAGCGCCATATCAAACGTTTGACACCCTTCTTGCGCGCCTTGCACCATCGCTTCTTTGATCGTGTCTACCTCTCCTCGTTTGATCAACTCCTTAATCCGCGGCGTGTCCAGCAGGACTTCTAGCGCTGCAACACGCTTGCCGTCGATTCCTGAGACCAGCCTCTGGGAGACGATGGCTCGTAAGTTGAGCGAAAGCTGTAAAAAGAGCTGGGCCTGGCGAGACTCGGGGAAGAAGTTGATGATGCGCTCAAACGCCTGATTCGCGTTAGTGGAATGTAGGGTCGCCAGACACAAATGCCCCGTATCCGCAAAGGTAATGGCGGCTTCCATTGTCTCGCTGTCGCGAATTTCGCCGATCAGAATCACATCCGGCGCCTGACGCATGGCGCTTTTGAGCGCGGCTTGGAACGAATGCGTGTCGAACCCCACCTCGCGTTGATTAACGATCGAGCGTTTGTGTCGATGGACGAATTCGATCGGGTCTTCAACCGTGACAATGTGTCCGGGCGTATGACTATTGCGATGGTCGATCATCCCCGCCAAGGTGGTGGATTTTCCTGACCCT
>CAZUFQ010000272.1:0-8202 GCA_964618735.1 uncultured Enterobacteriaceae bacterium | reverse complement strand
TGGTGTTACCATTCGGTTCGATCAGGGAGAGCCGGTTGTTGTTGACATCGTAAGTGTATCTCGTCACTGCATCATCCGCATCGATAGCGAACACCGTGTCGCCTTGCTTGCGGATCCGCGTGACCAGCCGATCCAGGGTGTCGTAGAGGAAATAGGTCACCTTACCATTGCCGTCGACTTGCTGCGTGATGAGACTTGAACCCATAGTGGGTCCCGTGCAGGCGGCGCAGAGCCCCGTGCCCACCATGTCATAGACTCTATGGGTGACGAAACCTTCGGCATCGGTCCGGGTCGTTATGCGGTTCAGGGCATCGTAGGCGTAGCGCGTGGTATGGCCGTTGGCGTCGGTTTCGCTCAATTGATTGCCGACGTCATCGTAGGTCCCGCTTGACGTATCGTTCTCCGCGTCGATGGTAATAATGAGCCGGTTCTGCACATCATACTGCAATGTGGTGGTATGGCCGTTCTTATCTGTGATCGAGGTGTGGTTGTTGTTACCATCATAGGCGTACAGTATCGACTTCGACTGAGCATCGGTCTCGGTGATGAGTCGCTGGCGCAAATCGTATTGATAACGGGTCGCATTGCCATTGCGGTCGATGACCCGAGTGCGGTCTCCCTCGCCGTCATAGACATACCGTGTGTCTGCTTGCAAAGGATCACCCACGGGCGTAGTTTCTTGAATGGGGCGGTTGAGCCTGTCGTAGGTGTAGCGCGTAGTGTGACCAAGTGGGTCGGTGCGGGTAAGCACGTTACCCACGGCATCGTAGGTCATAGTCCACACATGCCCTTCCCGATCGATGGTCTGGGTGCGGTTGCCGAAGGCGTCGTAGACATAGCTAGTGACATTTCCGCGCTTGTCCTCATCCATGAGCACATTGCCATGGCTGTCGTACGTCCATATGCGGGTCTGCCCCAGTGGATCGGTCTCCCTCAGCCGGTCGCCGGTCGCCGGGTCAATCGTATAGGAAGTCACCCGTCCGTTAGCGTCAGTCATACTTGTCATCTGACTGAACACCGCCTCATATGTGTACGTGGTGACACGGCCCAAAACGTCAGTCTTCTTTGTTACATTCCCCAAGGCGTCATAGACATACGTGCTGGTATGGCCGTTGGCGTCCATCATCGACGCCACTCGTAGGGTCTTCGGGTCGTCATATGTATAGGTCGTGGTAGCGCCATCTGGGGCCACAACCCGCGTGACATAACCGTGGCGCTCGTAGTCGTACTGCCAGATGTTGCCGCGCCCATCGATCTTCCTGACGGTGGACGGCAGATAACGGCGACGTAAATCCTCTACGGCGGCTCTCTGCTCTAGCGCCCATCCATTCGGATTCGTGAGGCTAAACAGCGTGGCGCCCACCCCATCGCTAATTGCATTGGGTTTCCCCTGCGCATAGCTGTAGAAGAAGGTGCGGCCGTCCTTATCGATTTTCTGCGTCAGTTGATAGAGAGCATTGTATTGGTACTGCGTGCGCTTTCCCTCGGGGTCCTCGATACTAGTCAGGGTGTTGCCGGTGGAATCGTAGGTGAGGGAGGTCGTTCTTCCTAAAGGATCAGTGATAGCGTCCACTTTCCCCTGGCTGTTATAGTGCAGAGCCAAGCTGCGTCCATACGTGTCGGTGATAAGGGTTAAATTCCCACCGCTATACGACAGGGAGGTGATGTTATGATTGCGGTCCTCAATCCGGATTAGATGCCAGACGGGCCCAGGAAAGAGGAAAGAGGGTCTAGGAGCCGGGGCGAACGTGAAGATGGTCCCGTCTTTCCTTCGTAGGGCAAAAGAGCCATTGGCATTTCTCACCAGCGTTTCAAAGTAGCCGGTGTCCGTCGTGTAGGGCCCCTGGTGACTCCCGCGGTATCGGGTGAGGCGACCGTTTCCATCCATACGGACTATGTAGGCTCCTTGGCTGAAGAGGAACATATTATAGGAGTGTGTCCAGCCAGCGCCGAGCACCGTGTTGATGCGGGTACGAGAGAGATTATCAGCGTCGTAGGAGTTGTAGGTCAAGGCCAGATCCAAGGTCGGGTCAGCAGTGCTCTTCACCTGAGCGACGTGAGACTGCTCGGTCACGTTGCCTTCGGTAAGACTAAGGGCGCTCTGCCCGACCGTCGCACTACACGGGGCTTGCTGGCAGGCGCACAAGACGCACTGTGGGGGAGGGTCCCCGGTGTAGATATGGGCCTGCACGGCAGTCGGCAAGAGCGGTAGGAGTATGCCGAAGACAAAGAGAGAGTACGCCGTCCTGATGATTCCCCGTGTGAGTTGATCCATGATTCCACCCTCCTTTTTTGGTCCTGCGTGTTAAAGAGAGCATAGCGATCGCGGGTATGAAGAAGGAGCATTACGGTCTGAAGTTTTTGTGAAGTTTCTGTGGAATTTCTCTGTGGTTTTGCTACAAGGAGCTAGCGCGGCTGGAGGGCGCAATATGACGACTGAGCACCGCATTGTGTTTCCCCCTTTTTCCCTTGACTTGGCCAACGAGCAGCTCTGGCGAGGGACGCAGCTCCTCCCCTTGCCGCCGAAGCCTTTCGCCATCCTGCGTTATTTGCTCGAGCATGCTGAGCGTTTGGTCAGCAAAGAGGAGCTGCTGAAGGCTATATGGGGAAACATCTATGTGGCCGAAGAGATCCTCAATACCTACATCCGTCAATTGCGCCGTGTGCTCGGCGATGAGGCAAAAGCGCCCCGCTATATTGCGACGGTGGTGGGACGGGGGTACCGTTTCCTCCCCGTGGTAAGCACTACCCCGCCGGTTTCAGGTTCCAGGTTTCAGGTTCCAGGACAGAACACCGACCTACGAGAAACGAGAAGCCAGAAACGAGAAACTCTTCTCGTTGGGCGAGAGGGCGAACTCGCACAACTTCACAATTTGTTAGAAAAAGCTCTTCGAGGCGAACGGCAAATGGTGTTCGTGACTGGGGAGCCAGGGATTGGCAAAACCACGCTTGTGGAAGCGTTTCTTTCAGGGATAGGGCAACGGGGAACAGGCAACGGAGAGCAAGGAAATCAAAAGGCAAAGGAGAAAACTCATATAACAAAAATGACTGGACCCCGATCCCCGACGCCCGTTCCCTGGATTACGTGGGGCCAGTGCGTAGAGCATTATGGGGTGGGCGAGGCGTATCTCCCGGTGCTAGAGGCCCTAGGACGGTTGTGTCGCCAATCTGAGAGTGAAAACCTTACAGTGCTGCTAGGCCGGCAGGCGCCGACATGGCTAGCGCAGCTGCCGGGGCTGGTGGGAGAGGCAGAGTTCGAGGTGCTGCTGCGGAAGGTCCAAGGAGCGACCCGTGAGCGCATGCTGCGAGAGCTGGCCGAAGCGTTAGAAATAATCACAGCGGAGCGGCCGCTGATACTGTGGTTGGAAGACTTGCAATGGAGCGACTACTCCACCATCGACTTTCTCTCCTCCTTGGCGCAGCGGCGGGAGGCCGCCCGATTGCTGGTGATCGGCGCCTACAGACCAGCCGATGTGCTCTTGAGCGGCCATCCCTTGAAGGCGGTCAAACAGGAGCTGAGAACCCACCGCCGGTGTGTAGAGTTGCCGCTGGAGTTTTTGAGCGAAGCGGCCGTGGCCCAGTATCTCGCGGTGCGATTTCCGGGCAGTGCACTGCCGGTTGCGTTGGGACAGATGCTTCATCGGAGCACGGACGGCAATCCGCTCTTCATGGTCAATGTAGTGGAGCATCTGGTGGGGCAAGAGATGTTAGTTGAGAGTGACGGGAAGTGGGATCTAAAAGTAGGAATAGATGAAGTAGCAGTGGGGGTCCCTGAAACTCTCCGGCAAATGATTGAGAGGCAGATCGAGCGGCTCAGCCCAGAGGAACAGCAGATACTGGAGGTCGCAAGCGTGGTGGAGATGGAGTGGGCGGCGGAGATCGTAGCGGCGGGATTAAAAGCAGAGGTAGAAGAGGTCGAGGCGAAGTGTGAAGAGTTAGTACGACGCGGACAATTTCTGCTGTCCATAGGAATGGAGCAATGGCCGGATGGAGCAGTGAGTGAGCGCTATCGCTTCATCCACGCGCTCTATCGAGAAGTGTTGTACGATCGAGTCGCCGCCGCTCGGCGGGTGCGCCTCCATCGACTGATTGGCGAGCGGGAAGAAAGGGGATATGGGGACCGGGCGGCAGAGATCGCCGGAGAACTGGCAGTCCACTTTGAGCAGGGACAAGACTACCGGCGGGCGGTACAGTACCTGGGTCAAGCGGCGGGAAATGCTACTCGACGGCATGCCTATCAGGAGGCGATTGGGCGCCTGACTAGAGGGCTGGAGTTACTAAAGGCCCTGCCGGACACCCCTGAACGCACCCAGCAAGAACTCAGGCTGCAAGTGGCCCTAGGCCCAGTTTTGATGGCCACCAAGGGCTATGCGGCGCCGGAGGTGGAAAAGGCCTACACCCGGGCTCGAGAACTCTGCCAACAGGTGGGAGAAACCCCTCGAATCTTCCAGGTGCTGTCAGGACTATGTGCGTTTTCCTTGATCCGGGCAGAGGTACAGACAGCGCGCGAATTAGGGGAGCAGTGCCTACGGCTGGCCCAAAGCGTACAAAGCCCATACCTCCTTCTGTCCGCCCACTATATGCTGGGGGTGACCTTGTTCCATCTTGGAGAATTGGACTCTGCCCGGACGCATCTAGAGCAGGGAATCGTTCTCTATGATCCTCAAAGGCACTACTCCCACCGTGAGGACCTTGGGGTAGGTTGCCTATCTTATGCAGCCTGGACCCTATGGTTTCTTGGCTATCCAGACCAGGCCCTGAAGCGGAGCCGCGAAGCGCTCACCCTGGCCCAAGAACTGGCTCTCCCCTTCAGTCTGGCCTTTGCTCTTAGCTTTGGTGCTTTTCTCCATTACTTCCGCCGAGAGGAGCAGACAGCCCAAGAACTAGCAGAAGCAGCTATTAAACTTTCGACTGAACAAGGGTTTCCGCATTGGTTATGGGCTGGAACTGTCATCCATGGCTGGGCGCTGACAGAGCGAGGGCGGAGGAAAGAAGGGATTGCGCAGATACGCCGGGGCCTATTCGCTTGGCACACGACTGGAGCAGAAACAGGACGACCGTATTCTCTTACCATATTAGCTGAGGCGTATGGGAAAACAGGGCAAGTAGAGGAAGGGCTGACCACGCTGGCCGAAGCGCTGGCTGTGGTGCACAAAACTGGGCAGTGTGAATATGAAGCGGAGCTCCATCGCCTGACGGGAGAACTGAAGGCCGGGGCTCAACGGTCGGAGGAAGCTGAGAAGTATTTTCGCCGGGCTATCGACGTTGCTCGCCGACAAAGTGCGAAGTCTCTGGAGTTGCGGGCAGTGATGAATTTGTGCCGGCTGTGGCGACAACAGGGCAAGAAGGAAAAAGCACGACAGCTCCTAGCGGAGATTTACGATTGGTTCACGGAAGGGCTTGACACACCCGACCTTAGAGCAGCGCAGGCCCTGTTACGGGAGCTAAATTGAAACTGGGTGGACTCAGCGGCCACTCGCCTTCTAATCGGGTGAAAAAAGCATCGCCACGATGGACGGCGTGTAATACTTCCGGTTTATTTGAGTGAACTACTGTCCAAGAGCCATTACAACGGAGCAGACAATACTTGTCTGAGAACTCTCGGATGAAGCGAGGATCTAACCTCCCGGCAAGTGCGACAGCCCCTTGTCGCCATGCATCGTAAAAAAGATGATCAAGAACCCCATTGATTGAGTCATTCTTTGCCCCGATTTGTAGAACTTCGCTAATCCCTCCTGAATTGAGATAGTAAAGATACCAGCCAACTATTTCTTGGTTTGTCTTGCGAACAACCACTTTTCGCAGGCGCTTCTTTTGAGACAGCCTCGCTAATAACCACGACAAGGAGTGACTGTCGTATTCCGGTCGCAGTGCATAGCTGTCTGAAAACTCGGATAAGCAGGCAAGAAGTATTTCCACAGTCAGTTCCTCTTCCAACAGAGTCGAAGGGGCGAACAGACGGAAACGGCTCTGCGGCATCCGCACCTCGATGGTGTCTATAACGCTACAAAAGGGCCTGGACGCCAGTTCAATGGGAGCAGGCAGGCCGTGTTTTTTGCTCAGCAAAGACAGAACATACCGACTGGGTTGCAAAGGACGTATCCACTGAAGACTATACAACAGCGCTATAGTACCTCCGGCTTTTTTGCAAGCTTTACAACCAGCTTCGTTTACATCATCAGAAATTGAAAGGTCCTGTGGGCCTGAGTAGGAAGTTTGTACAAGCTGCGTACCCACCCCTGCGAACTGGCTGCTGGGATCGACCATACCATGCGTGTTAATAACGACTTGCACAGGCTGCTCATTCATGGACATCCGACGTGGTACGACGCCAATAAAGCCGCTAATCTTTCCACTGTTTTCTTGATACACCAGAGAGGGCAAAGCCTCATCGTACCAGGGATTGCGGAAAAAAATCTCTTCGTAGTAAACGTGCAGGGCTTGGGAAGAAGGTCTTTTGCTACCGCGCCAGACTCTCAGATCCAAATCCGCTACCTGCGGAATATCATCCTTAACAAACGGCCGTATTCGTCCCATCTCTTCCTCCCTACGAGTTTGTTCAAGTCAACAATGACATCTTGTCTGTACGTTGTCCAGGAAAATCTTTAGCCGCTTAGCTGGACTTTATCCATTGGTAAGAGCACAAGCGGGGCAGGGTAAATGGAAGCGGCGATTTGGCGGGGTTCTTCTCTGCGAATGAAAACCGAGTGAGAAGAGTGAGATAAAGAAAGGGCGTTTGTGGAGGTCAAGCTTGTGAGCCCCGGAGCCGAGCCGTCAAGCCTCTCTCGCTACTTTCGTCTACAACGCTTTCATGTTCTTCTCATTTTTGCAGAGAAGTGTTTCGTCCGTCAGAGTGAAAAGCGAAAATGCTGGACGGCTGTTTGACCGGCAGGCGGAAATACTGCAGTTGTTGCGGAATAGCTCCGCATCCGACATTCTCTATCCGTCAGATCCCTCCGACAAAGCGTCCAGGATTCAGGATGCCATTGGGATCAAACGTTTCTTTCAGCCGTTTCATAATCGGGAGCACCCCGCCTACATGCCCCCACACATCAACGCGTTCTTTCAGGCCGGGGTCAATATCCTCGATCACTACATGGCCTTCGAGTCTTTTTGCTAGGATACGAAGCCAATCAATGAACGACAGCAATTTTTCCCGAGAGGCGGCGTCCTCTGCGGCGAAGCGACTAAAAACGACGCCATTCCCTGCATGCGCCAGCAGTTGCACGGCAAAACCGCGCGTCGTCACCTCAGTCTCAACTTCTTTACAAAATGAGGCAATCCTTCCCGGCAACACGCTGGCTTTGCAGCGAAGCATCACCGCATCTCCTGTCTCTTTTGCAGAGAAGTTTTGCAGCGTCTGCACGAGAGACGCCGCATCTGCGTCTTTCCAGTCGCTGGCGAAGGTCCCATCCGTTCCTGTCATCTCTCGCATCCGATTGCGCTGATACGCCACCTCTTCGGCAAGACCCGCGAAGCCGATTATGAGAAAGTACAACGCCTGCTCGTCGCTCGTCTTGAACGGCGACACGTTGGTCAGTTCGAGAAAGAACGGCTGTAATTCAGACCCTAACATACGGAGGGCGAGGTCCATGGCTTGGGCCGCAGTCGGAAACGAGAAGGCGAGCACTTCTTGCACTTCTGGTCGTGGTCGCACCTTGAATGTGGCCTCCACGATCACTCCGAGCGTCCCTAACGAACCACAAAACAGCTTGGGAATATCATAACCAGCCACGTTCTTGACCACGCGACCGCCGCCTTTGATCATCGCGCCATCGGTACGCACTACTTTGAGACCGAGCAAAGAATCGCGAATCGTGCCCTGCGACAGGCGGGCAGGACCACTGAGATTCCCAGCAATGATGCCGCCAATCGTGGCCCGGTCAGCCAGCGGAGGATCGACCGACAGCCACTGTCCATGTTCCCCAAGCACGCGCTGCAATTGCGCGAGCGCAAGACCAGCCTCCACAGTCACCGTCATATCAGTCGGCTGGTAATCGACGATCCGACTCAATCGCTGCAGCGAGAAGGCAAGGTCGTATTTGCGAGGAAGCCCACCAAGATGCAAAAACGCGCCGAGCCCGACCGGGGCCACCCCGCGTTGCTGTTCGTTGGCAAATCGCCACGTTTCCGGGGCCTGCCCTGTTGTTTTCTGGAAACTCCCCCTCCGCGGCCCTTCGCCGTCATGGTTTAACCCTTTTT
>CAZUFQ010000271.1:0-8241 GCA_964618735.1 uncultured Enterobacteriaceae bacterium | reverse complement strand
CCCGAGATAGTGCTGTTGCTTATGGTCGTGGCGCCCACAGTAGATACTCTGCCGCCTTTGCCAGTGGCAGTATTGCCCGAGATAGTGCTGTTGCTTATGGTCGTGGCGGCAGCAGTGAATACTCCACCGCCAATGCCGCCGGTATTGCCTGTAATCGTGCTGATGGTACTCGTCAAGGTACTGCCGAGACGGATGACCCGTATCCCGCCTCCAGCGCCACCAGTATTGCCCGTAATCGTGCTGTTGGTCACGGTCACGTTTCCGGGACCCTCCTCAGCCACCCCACTGTCTGTATTGTCCGAGACCGTGCTGTGCACCAGCATCAGGGTCCCTCCGTCGCTCAAGATTCCCTGGCTCCTATTATCCGAGATGGTGCTGTCGGTCATGGTTATGGCGCCACGCCGGCTGAACACCCCGCCTCCGCCATAGGCCGTATTGCCTGAGATAGTACTGTTAGAGACAGTCAGGACGCCAGAATTACTAAATTGTCCACGAAAGTTATACACTCCGCCCCCAGTGCCACCCCTATTGCCCGAGATAGTGCTGTCGATGACGTTCATGACGCCATCCATATTGGCTACCCCGCTCCCAAGATTGCCGATATTGTTTGAGATCGTACTATTCGTGAGCGTCAGGGAGCCCTGATTGATTATCCCGCCCCCGATACTGTCCAATCCGCCGGTAAGGGTCACAGCGTCGAGACTGAGATCCCCGGAGGGAGCCACTTCGAGCAGACGAAACGTGGGAGCGCCCGAGGCGCGCGCAATCGTGCTGCCTTGACCAACGATGGTAATGACGCTGGTGATCACTGGCAACCCATTGTTCCCGCTAGCGGTGCTAGTATTTCTTGTGGTGAGTGTGTGCGTACTCCCTGGCTCCAGGACGAGTTCGTCCGAGCCACTACCCGCTGGACATCCGCCTATGGTTGTATCTGCGTTAGCAGCAGTGATGGCGTCTGCTAGCCTACAAGAAACGCCATCCACCGGAATGGTGGCAGCCAGTACCGGTTCGTGCCCCATGGCTAAGAACAACGCCACGCCGGCTAACGAACACGCCCATTTTCGTTGAAGCCAACGGCGTGATCGCCGGGGTAAGCGCCGCAGTTGTCGATATATAGCAGTAAAGCGTGGGAACAGCTCCACCCCACGTTGGGTGAGTTCACGCCACAACCAGGGAGAGGTGGCGGCTTGGGTGAGTTGTTCTCGCCACGCCTCCCATGAGGTGACATCGGGCATCCACGGCAGCAAACGTTTCTCCATAACTCCTCCTTACTGAGTTGTGCTCTTGTCTGGTCGTGATAGATCAGGAAGCAGGTGAAGACGGCGCGGTCAGTTGTGCGAGTTCGGTTTCGATGAAGCACCGCAGTTCCTCCCAGGACTGAAAGCGCACTCGATGACCTGAAGTTAAATGTTCGGCGCGGCCGGCAATGGCAGAAGCCTGTTCACCAAGCGGCTCTTGGAACTGCACGACGAAGGCGCGATTTGCCGGTAGACGGGCGGCTTGCGTTTCGAGCAGTCTTTGGGTATCCACCATGCGTCTGTTTCCTCATCAGACTCGAAGCTCTTTGTGGGAAGAAAGCGTAAGGCGGCAAACGCTTGGGAGGAAGCGGCAAACGCTTGGGAGGAAGCAGTAAACGCTTGGTTTTTGTTCGAGATCACTTGATTTTCGCTTGGGACCGTGGAGGAAGGAGCACAGTATGCGCGGGCACAATCGCGAGACAGAGTCTCCGTTAGACCAGAAAGGCGCGACCTTTGGTGCTTTTCGCTTGACTCTGGACCCCTTGTGCCTATGGCGTGGGCGCAAGATGATTCCGCTGCAGCCGCGTCCCTTAGCTGTGTTGCACTATTTCGTCGAACATCCAGAGACCGTGGTGAGTAATGACACGCTGCGGCAAGCCGTGTGGGGTCGTACGATCGTGAGCCCCACTACTGTGCAAGCATGTGTGCGCGAGATCCGCAAAGTCTTAGGGGACGATAGCAGTAACCCACACTACATCGAGACCGTGGGCCGGGAAGGATATCAGTTCATCGCCGTCGTTGCAGCTGACGCCGCTCCTGTTTCAAGTTCCACGTTCGAAGTTCCAAGTTCGAACACTCAGCACTCAGCACTCCGTCTTGGTGGGGCGCGATACCGAATTTGCTCGCCTTCACAATTTGTTGGAAAAAGCTTTGGCCGGCGAGCGACAGCTCGTCTTTATCACCGGAGAAGCCGGCATTGGTAAGACCACGGTAGTAGATGCGTTTCTGGCAAGCCTCGGACAACAGAGAAAAAGCATCGAGCAACAGCGGAACACGAACCTAACCAAACTGGTCCCCGATGCCCGATCCCCAATGCCCAGTCTGTGGGTTGGCCGCGGACAATGCCTGGAACACTATGGCGAAGGCGAGCCCTACTTGCCAGTATTGGAGGCGATTGGGCAGCCGTGTCAGAGTCCAAACGGGGCTGATTTTTTGGCGGCGCTGCGCCGTTATGCCCCCACCTGGCTGTTGCATTTGCCGGGCTTAGTCAATCCTGAAGAATTGGAAGTGCTCCGACGCCGAGGCGCGGGGACAACCCAAGGCCAAATGCTGCGGGAGATGGCGGAAGGGTTGGAAGCGGTGAGTCAGGAACAGGGAGTGATCCTGGTCTTTGAAGACTTGCATGCGAGTGATCCCTCTACGGTAGAGCTGCTAGCGTATCTGGCGCAACGGCGTTCCCCGGCGCGGTTGTTGATGCTGGGAACATATCGCCCTGTCGAGATTGCTCTCAGCGATCATCCGTTACGCGAGCGCGTACATGAATTGGTGGCGCGGGGCTATGGCCAGCGCTTGGCGTTCGAGTTGTTGAGCGAAGCGGAGGTCGCCTCCTATCTGCGTCAGCGCTTGGGCTCGGTTATGCTTCCTGCCACACTGAGCCGCCAGGTCTATGAGCGCACGGACGGCAATGCGCTCTTTGTGGTAAACATGGTGGAGTATTTACTTCACCAGCAACGGTTGACTCACGAAGGGGGGCAATGGCGGATGACGGGGGAAGTGTCGGTCGCCGCTGTGCCCGATTCCCTACAGCAGTTGTTGCTCGCCCAATTTGCCAATTTACCCTCAGAGCAGCGACAGGTCTTAGAGATCGCTAGTGTCGTAGGAAGAACATTTACTGTAGCGAGCGTCACCGCGGGACTGCAAATGAATCTCGATGCCGTTGAGGCCGCATGCGCGGAGCTGGCGCGCGGCCAGTTCATTGAAGACTGTGGGCTCGTGACATGGCCTGATGGAACCGTGAGTGGGCACTATGGGTTTCGCCATGTGCTCTATCAGGAAGTGTTGTACCAAGGGCTGGGGACCGGGCGACGAGTGCGGATACATCGCGCGATTGGCGCTCGGGAGGAAGCTGGATATGGAGAGTACGCCATGGGACGGGCTGCGGAGTTAGCGCGGCACTTTGCGGAAGGCCGGGATGTCGCTCGGGCGCTCCACCATCTCATGCAGGCAGGAAAAAAAGCGTTTGTACGCGCTGCGTATCCCGAAGCGCTCCATACGTTTACGCAAGGGCTCACGCTCCTCACCGTTCAACCAACAAACGTGGATGGACGCCAACATGAACTGGAGCTGCAGGTGGGACTTGGGATGACGCTGATGGCAATGAAAGGATTTGCCGCCCCCGAAGCGGAACAGGCGTTTCAACGCGCCCATACGCTCTGCCACCAACTAGGAGAGATCCCGGAACTCCTTCCAGTCTTGACGGGTTTGTGGTCATTTTCGTCAACTCGCGGTGAACTTCGTACGGCTCGGCAGCTAGCGGAGCGTATGTTGCGTTTCACGCATGACGCCGCTGACCCCGCACTGCTCGGCGTGGCGTGGGCCAATATGCAGGCAACTTTATATTTTCAAGGTGAACTTATGGCGGCCCGGACGTACGGTGAACAGGCCTTGTCTCTGAGCGACCTCGCGCCATTGCCTCCTCAGGATTTTTATTATGTTGACCTAACTGTACGGACGCAGAGCAATGCCGCGTCCGTGTTGCTTACGTTAGGGTATAGCGATCAGGCGTTACGACAGATGCGCGCAGCCCATGCACAGGCACACGAATTGGAGCACCTTCAGACCATTGCTCTAACGCGGCAATTCCTGGCGGGTATCCATGGCGGACGGCGAGAATGGCGGGAGATGCAAACGCTCGCGACTGACCTGATCACATTTGCTGTAACCCACAGCTTACCTTTTTGGTGGGCGCAAGGCACGACCAACTACGGCATTGCTGTAGCTCAACAAGGTCATTTTGAAGAAGGTCTGGGCCACATTCAGCAAGGCCTGGCCGCCTATCGTATGACCGGGGCGACTCTAGGGATGACACGGATACTGGGTTGGCTCGCTGAGATCTATGGACAAATTGGACAGCTTGAGCAGGGGCTCGCGACGCTCGACGAGGCGTTGCTCCTCGCTGAGCGCAATGACGAACGGCTCTGGGAAGCCGAGTTGTATCGACGCAAAGGCGAGTTGCTCCTTCAGTCGCACGTCGCACATCGCAAGTCGTACGTCGAAGAAGTCGAAGCCTGTTTTCTGAAAGCCATCGATATCGCCCGACGGCAACAAGCAAAAGCCTGGGAACTACGGGCGGTGATGAGCTTGGTCCGACTGTGGCAACAACAAATAACGTATAACGAATCCCGTCGTTTGCTTGATGAAGCGCAGAAGATGTTGACTGAGATTTATGACTGGTTCACCGAAGGATTTGACACGCAAGACTTGCAGGAAGCCAAGGTGCTCATAGAGGAATTACGGAAGTGATTGAGTCGTACTCTTCGGACAACGTTCAGAATCAGCAGGGAGAGAAAGGCAGTGGCAGCGGGAACGCCCCAAGCGGGGCGTCCGAAGGAAGCCGGGGACTAACGTCCCCCGCGGCTGTTGTCTCTACAGTTTATTTAAACTTAAACAAGGCGCTATGCACCGTGCCGTCAGCGAGCGTGACATCCAATTGCCGGCACGTCCCCGCCCACGCCTTCTGTGTCTTCCACACATACGTGTACTGATTCGCGGTGGCATCGTACGTGAGGCCGCTTCCCCCAGCTGTTGCGGTTGGCGCACTGCCGCCAATAGGAGCATGGGTCGTACAAGAAACCGGCTGTGAGGTCGGCGAGCCTGCCGCTAGAATGTTTAGCCCAAGGTTACCGCCTATACTGAACTTCACCGGAATACTCTGCCCGCCGTTGACTTGATTGACCGTCGGGAGATTAGCCACAGGCTGAAAGAAGCCGCTGAAGTTGAATCCCACCTCCACGGCCCCAATGTCAGGAGCGCTGCCGATGGGTCGGGCCACGCCGCGTTGGTCCGTAGGTTGAAAGTTATTGGGGTCGCCCTGATTAATCGCTGGACTCCCAGGGAGCAGGGTCTGGGTCTTAGTGGGTCCGCCATTGTTCTGCAAAGGACCTAACAGAGGATCTTGATTAAGCACATTTGACCCTGGCGCAGCACTGTCATCGAGGCTCACAGCGCCGGGGTTTTGAATCAAACTATAGGTGGTCAGAAATGGACCACTATAGCTAAGGAGATCGACCAGGCCGGGAGCGCCAGTGTTACCTGCGACAATGGTATTATGCAGCGTAGTAGGGCCCGAGAACGGACTAATAACGATGCCTCCACCCAAGCCGCCTTCGCCGCCATCTATAGACGCCGTGTTATTGGCAATCGTGCTACTTTCGAGAAGTATGTTTCCCCCGCTAAAAAAGCTGAGAATCCCACCACCAGCGCTGAACACGTTAGTCGTCGCCGTCCCGGTGTTGCCGGCCACATTGCCCGAGATGGTGCTGTTGGTAATGGTTACATTCCCAACGCCTGCCTGTACGATCCCGCCCCCATAGCCGCGTACACTATTCGCCGTGCCCGTGTTGCCGGCCACATTGCCCGAGATGGTGCTGTTAGTGACCGTCAGATCGCCACTAACAGAAGCGATCCCACCACCAAAGCCGCCTACGTCATTCGCCATGCCTGTGTTGCCAGCTACGTTGCCCGAGATGGTGGTCGCCATAATGTTCAAGTTGGCGCCGTAGCTATAAATCGCTCCTCCAACCGACGCCGCCCCAAATCCACCAGGTCCTCCAGTCGCTACCCCATTGGTCAGAGTCATCCCAGAGAGGGTTACCTCCATCCCTCCCCCTTCAGGACCGTCAATTAGAAAAATACGAGAGGCTCCCCCGCCACTAATAGTGAGCAAATTGGCCCCAGGACCCGTGATCGTTACCGCGTCAGTGATCGTCAGCTGTCCTAAGGTCAGATCGATAGTGACTGGAGTAGATAAGTTGAAGTTGATGGTGTCTGGACCTGGGTTGATGTTGGCAGCGGCAATGGCATGCCGCAAACTTCCTTCTGCCCCATCTACCGGATCGGTTACCGTAAACGGAGTTGCTTGTGCGCTCGCGCCTAGTGCCAGGACTAGAGCCGAAGCCGCCAGCGGCGCTCCTACGACCAGGTCACGCTGGTGGTGTCGGAACTGGGCCTGCCGCTGTTTTTTACGCTGCGCCCGTCGCGCGTGATTAGTCATCTCACTCCTCCCTGCTCTGAGTTGATTAGCAGTCCGGAGCGACAATACCCTATTTGTTCTCAAATGCAACTCTGGAGATGGAGGAGGCTGTAGGTTTGCAATTCCAATGCTATATAGTGGCACAATGGACCGCCGAATAGTCCTACATCTATTTGCGACCAATTATGAGAACAAACTATGAGTGACGCCTCTCCTAACACCCAGCCCCAAGCCGCTGAGCGCCAGTTCGCGCTGCAGCGGATCTATCTGAAAGATGTCTCCTTTGAATCGCCTGCCAGTCCCCTGGTGTTCACCCAGCCGTGGCAACCCCAAGCCCGAATCGAGGTGGGAACGCGTGCGACGCGTTTGCCAGACGACCATTATGAAGTCGTCATCACACTGACTCTCACCGCTGAGCAGAACAATCAGACGGTGTTCCTGATCGAGATTCAGCAAGCGGGCCTGTTCTGGATCGTTGGAATCGATGAAGACACACTGCCGCAGGTGCTGCATGTGACTTGCCCCACCATGCTCTTTCCCTACCTAAGGGAAGCCGTAGATAATCTATCCCTTAAAGGCAGCTTTCCGCCTGTACTTCTGGCGCCTATCGATTTTGGTGCGCTGTATCAGAACAGTTTACAGCAACCGCCGAACCCATCGGAGCAGTGAAACATTCTCTCACTCAGGCGGATTACTCCTGATCGATTCGTGGCGGAGCAACTTCAGAGACAAAGTCTTCGAACTTGCCGTTTTTGCCGCGTGCAAGCGTATCGTGATAAGTAAAGGTAAAGAGAAAAGGATACCCTAACGAGGCGTTGAGCACGTTCGTCAGACGGACCTGTTCTTGTTCAGTTAGGGTGCGAGGCGCTACGATCCGGGCCTCGATGGACTGCGGGGTCTTCTGCACGAGTTGGAGCTGGCGGATCGGAGCGATAGGCATCCAGTCATGCTCAGGAAAACTTGGCCAATGGCGTCGCCCATCAGGCAGGATGATCAAGTTGCGCTCGCGGCCTAGTACGCGACGAATAACTGGCAGACCCCTCCCACAAGCACATGGAGGCCTGACTTCGACATAATCACCGAGCGCGTAACGGATCAGCGGCGAGGCAAAATTCAGCAACGTGGTCAACACGACGCGACCAATAGCGCCGGGGGGACACGGCCGCCCTACCTCATCAAGGATTTCGATCACCAGATGTTCGCTCTGGAGATGATAGTGCTCCGCACTAGGGCATTGCAGCGCAATATAGCCCACCTCCTGCGCACTATAGACATCCGTGACGGGGACGTCCCAGGTCTCCTGGAGCTGCTGGCGAAGCGCCGGTCGCAGCGTTTCACCATAACTCCGCACCTCGCGCAGGCTGGGAAGAGCGACCCCACTCGCACGACACGCCTCAGCCAACGCCTGGAGGTTGGTAGGCAAACTGAGTAAGTAGGACGGCTGTTGCTCTCGCAGCCAGGACACCTGAGCATCAATGGCTGTGCTACTGTGGAGCAAGGCAGATGGACCAGTCGAGAATAACAGGTCCATAGGAGGACCCCAACTATCTAATGTTACCCCGCCAGACGCCCCTTGGCGATCAGGGCGAATCGCCACGAGTTTGCCGCTCATGTCGCGCTGCTGCCAGAGGTGTTCTCGCACAGTGAAAGCTTGCCAGAAAAACCGCGTCAGCCCGGTAGACCAGACTTGCACCGGATGGCCGGTCGAGCCCGAGGTTTGCACGACAGCAATGGCTTCGTGCGCCGCCGGGA
>CAZUFQ010000270.1:0-8247 GCA_964618735.1 uncultured Enterobacteriaceae bacterium | reverse complement strand
GACAGGAGAAATCTCCATGGCAACTATGTATCAATCACGCAATCTCAGTGTGCAAATCAATCGCAACCCGCGTGACGTCTATAACTTCACCTCAGTGCCCGAGAACTTCCCCCGATGGGCCTCAGGCTTAGGGAAGTCCCTCAAGAGAGTGGCGGGCGAGTGGGTGGCTGAAACTCCACAAGGCCCAATGAAGGTCCGGTTTACAGGGCGTAATGAGTTCGGGATTCTCGATCATTATGTCATGCCAGAACCTGGGGTAGAGATTTACATTCCCCTACGAGTTATTCCCAACGGCAGTGGCAGTGAACTCATTTTTACCCTGTTCCGTCTGTCTGACATGTCGGATGAGAAATTCGCGGCAGACGTGGACTGGGTCATACGAGATCTCACTGCCCTGAAAACCCTGTTGGAAGCGCAATGACGCAGGGCTGGCGCCATGCCTGGCGTAGCACTCCGAGGGGTGCGCCGGAGACCAAGAGGGGGTAAGACGCTAGGTCGCAAGGGGGTCGAGGAGGCAGGAAAACAGGCGCAAGGTTCCCAGAGGTGCGGTACCCCTGGTCAGGAGCCTAACCACCGGCCGCAGGTGACCGACGCCCACCTGCGGTTTGGAGTGAATTTGAAAAGTCTCGGCTGGGCGGAGGCAAGTGATCGGATGGCGTTAGGCCGCATTAATGCCATCGTCCAATCTGGAGGAGCCAGAAATGCCATACGAACCTCGCATATACGTGCATGCTCCCTACCGGTCTCCGCTTCAGGAGCGGGTGGCAGTCAAACAGGCGATCATTGATCTGCTTCGCTCCGAAGGCCTTGATCCACAGGAGTTCCATGTATCGGGTCTGCCTCGTGGCGATTCGTGGACATTTGAGCGAGCAATCCAAGTCATGCGGCAATGCGACGGGGCGATCATCCTTGCCCTCGCACGATTCTTCGATCAGGACGGAGAGGTCGATGTCCCCATTCCATCGGAATACAGCCATTTCGAGGGTGCGCTCGCCCTTGCGCGGCCATTGCCTACCCTGGTGGTCGGCGAACAAGGGATGCCAATGCGGGGGATCCTATCCCAACTTGGCGGCACGTTCGTTGTGCAAGTTCCGATGAATGACTACGCGAACTGGATCGTGCAGAAGGGCTTACTGCGCGAACCACCCGTGCAAGAGTGGCTGCAGCGAATTCGGAACCGCTATGACGTCTTCTTTGGCTACTGCAGCAAGGCGAGTAAACTCGCCAAAGACATCAAAGACTACCTGGAGCAAGACGGCCTCCGTGTACTTGATTGGGCTATCGCATTCAGACCCGGACGAACGATCATGGAAGAGGTTCGTCGAGCAGCCTCAATTAGCCGTTGCGGCCTCTTCTTGTTTACCGCGGACGATCCGGTCGAGGGTACACAGACGCCGACCGCCATTCCACGCGACAACGTTCTGCTTGAGGCTGGATACTTCATGAGTGCTGCTGGCGCGAGCCGGACACTCATCGTGCGCGAAGCGGGGACCAAGATGCCGGCCGACCTTGGCGGAATCATCTACCTGTCGATCGAGAGTCGCGACGCTTGGCAGCAAACCGCAAGGCAAGTTGCAGACGCCCTTCGCCTCCAAATGTTGGAAGATGCGTCCTAACCCTTCGCTCCAGCCGTCGTGCGCAGACCGTGGGCTGTAGCACAGCCGCTGAGCTCAAACGTTCGGCCGTTCGCGCAACGTAAGGTTGCGCATGTTCATCCTAACAGGAAGTCTAGTTTTTCGAGAAGAAATCAGCTAGGAATTACGCCATGAGGAAGTAAGCTCTCAGCGAAGTGTTTCCCGAAAGAACACTCAACCGAGGCCAAGTGGTGATCGGAAGAGAAGGTTTTCTTTTCCCGTGCTCGGCTTATTTGCCAAGGAGCTACTTCTTATGGACAGCGCAATTCTTGATACTGTCGCCCAAAAGCTGCAATATCACATTCCCCAACTCATGGCGCAGCACGGCCTGCCAGGATTGGTCATTGGTGTCGTCAATGATCAGGACCTGGCCTGGGCTGCGGGGTTCGGCTTCGCTGATGTCGAGACCGAGCGTCGGCCAGACGAACACACCGTGTTCCGCATCGGCTCTATTACCAAGACGTTCACAGCTACCGCGATCATGCAACTCTGCGAGACTGACAAGCTGCATCTTGACGATCCGCTCGTACGCTACCTGCCCGAGTTCGCGGCAGTGCGAAACCGCTTTGGCGTAGGGGAAGAGATCACGCTACGAAAATTACTGACCCACCAAGCGGGCCTTGTCTGTGAAGCCCCGCTGTCGTACTGGGAAACGCTCACCTTCCCCAGCATGGAGCAGATTCTGGCAACGCTGCCCCACGTCGAGGTCGCCATTGCGCCCGCTTCGACCTTCAAGTACTCCAACTTGGCATACGTGCTACTGGGCGAAGTAGTGGCGCGTTTGTCTCAGCGTTCGTATATCGACTACGTACAAACAGAGATTCTTGCGCCCCTCGGTATGACCTCGACAGCTTTCGCCCTCACCGATGCTCTTCGTCCACGGACTGCTACTGGCTACCATCCACACCCGTATGAAGATTTTCCAACCCTGTCTGCGCAACCGCACCTCAACGGCCTGACCGCGGTCGGACAGCTTTACTCCTCGGCACACGATCTCAGCAAGTGGCTGGCCTTGCAATTCCGCACAACAGCATCGGCGCGCGAAGGGGCACAGATTTTAACGGGACGGTCGCTCGAAGAGACGCACCGTGTTCATTACGTCGCCCCAGACTGGACCTGGGGGTACACTCTGGGCTGGGTGGCAGAGCGACACGATGGACGAGTCCACCTCATGGTCGGAGGGAGTGTCCCAGGCTTCTGGGCGCGGATTGGCTTCAACAAACACTACCGTATTGGAGTAATCATCCTCACCAATATGTGGGAAGATTACCCTCTAGCGCTTGCTCTCACGTCGGAAATATTGGACGAGCTTGTTATCAAAGTGCACGACGCCTCGACACGGGAGCTACGGCAAAGACCCATTCCTACACCACAGCACTGGAGACCGTTCCTCGGGCGGTATCACGGAGAGTGGGGTGGTGTGACCCAGATTGAGTGTCGTGCTGGCAATCTCGTGCTCACTGACCCGCCAGCACCGCAAGATCCTCAGCCTGCTCGGATTCGCCTCGACCCAACCGATGACTTTCATACTTTTACTGTCACGGGGGGAAATAGCATTGGGGAAAAGTTGGTCTTTCGGCCTGATGAAAATAGGGTTGTGACGGGCTATGTGCTTGGCGAGATGTTCTACCAGAAGATTACTAGAACCGCCGAAGGGTGATTATTGCACGGAAGGAAAGCCAAAGAGGAAAACAAAAGCAAAATGGTGCTGCGAGTTATACAACCTAACCACCCTGCACCGTATTGCCGCCCGCGTGCAATTCAGGATAAACGTAAAAAGTCTCGGTTGGGGGCAACCGGTGACTGGGGGCCGTTAGGCTCACTTCTGCAAAGTCAAAGGAGGAAAAACATGCCAGCACATAAGCCAGAAGAGTGTGACATCTTGATAGAGCAAGCGTTGAAGAACAGAGATCTAGATGCTGCTGTCGCGCTGTACGAACCCAATGCCACGCTTGTCCTCAACTCCGGGGAGGTCGTCGGTGGCAAAGCAGCTATTCGGGAGGCCCTCAAAGGCTTTTTGGCCTTCGACGAGGTCCATTTTACCCGGGAGATCACGTCCGTTCAAAGCGGAGATGGGAATCTGGCTATGCTACGTGGGGCGTGGAGCGCGACCAGCACTGGGCCGGATGGTAAACCAGTCACGGTCACTGGCAATAATGTTGAGGTAGTGCGTCGTCAGCCGGATGGGACATGGTTATTTGTGATCGATAATCCACGCGGGGCGGATTAAAGGGCATGACGACCTCCTCTCCAGCGCCACGCGGAACTAGACTCTCTGTGAGTAACATGCGAGTGCGAAGAGGAAGTCGAAACGGTCGAGATATAGAGAACTGGTCACAATGGAGTGAAGACAGAGCCTAGAGGCTGAGCCCAACCAGGTAATGTCAAGTAAAGAGCGTTTGCAACTCCTCCCCTTGTGGTGCTCCATGAACCGTCAGAATAGAGCTCGCTTAGCTTCTCGGCTCCAGCGGCTTTCAACGGCAAAGGCGCCCGCAATTATTCTCGGCAACGGCTCCACCAATGACCTCAGCTTCGTCCGGAGTCTCAGTCGTCGCAGCATTCCAACGGTCCATATCGTCGCAGACAGACAGCTCGGCTCATTCTCCCGGTACGGGGTACGCATCCGCATGCCTACGGTCGAAGATGAGCCCCAGGCTTGGCTAGAGGTCCTTGAAGTCGTGGCGTCTCTGCTTAGCGCCCCACCCGTTCTCTTCGCTCTTTCAGACGCACATTGCGCATTCGTCTCCCGGCACAGCGAAAGCCTGCGTCGTTCTTTCCGCTTTCTTCTCCCAGATGAAGACACCGTCTGGCTGATTCTTGACAAACGCCAGCAGTATGCCGCGGCGGCAGCGGCGGGAATACAGGCGCCGCCTACCTTCTACCCCGAAGGGGTCGACGATGTGGTCCGGCTCGCCTCGGAGATTGACTATCCAGTAATCCTGAAACCCTACACTGCCCACATTGGCCGTCCGAAGATCGCCAACCGCAAGGTTGTTGTCCTTCACTCTGCCGAGGAGTTGATAGCAGCCTACTCGCACTGCACGGATTCAGGAGCGCGCTTCATGGTCCAACAGATTGTGGCCGGCAACGATGAGGCAATTTTCTGGTACAGCGGCTTCTGGGACCAGCAGGGCCGGGAGCAGGCCTGGTTCACCGTGCAGAAGTTGCGTCAATTTCCTCCTGGTTTCGGCGATGGCTCCTTCCAACGGACGCTGGAAGCGCCGGTCGTGTTACAACAAAGCCGCCGCTTGCTCGAAGTCTTCCGTTATCGCGGACTTGTCATGGTTGAATTCAAACGCGATGCCAGAGACGGTAGCTATCACCTTATGGAGATCAATCCGAGAACAGTTTCGGGCAATCAGCTTGGCGTCAGCGCAGGGGTCGATCTACCGTGGATTGCCTATCGGAATCTGGCTGAGCTCGATCGAGCTGAGACGCTTCAGCCGCCCTTTCGGCTGAATGTAAAGTACGTCAACGAAGAATGGGATGTACAAGCGTTTGCAGCATTACGGAAATCCAAGCAGTTGACGTTTGCCGGTTGGATGTGGTCGTTGCGAGGAACCCGAGCCTGGTCGTTGTTCGCCTGGGACGACCCGCTGCCACTCCTTGTAGGTCTATGGCGCTTCTTTTGTATCTGTATTCAGCGTGTGTTCTTATGGAAACGGTAGGGCTCGAAAACACGACCATCCGCACCCCAGACGCAACCAACACTTCACTTGCTGTTGCTCATAAAACAGGAAGTACTTGAAGAGCAAGGAGAAATCGGCGACAACTCTGTGGATGTCTCGTCAACAACTCTTTGCCGCATTTTTCTTCGCGGTCTTTTTGTTTTTACTCGCTCAACTGTACTCGCTCTTTTCCGGATTTCTTGTTCCGCTGATCTGGACAGTCATTTTTGTTCTCACCTTCTACCCGTTTTATTCATATTTGCTCCGCCTCTTAAACGGAAGGCGCTCGCTCGCCTCTTTATTGGTGACATTGTTAATCATTAATTTAGTAGCCGTACCCGTGTTCTTCTTGTCTAGCGTGCTAACTTCCCAAGTCATCGACTTTTATCAGCATGTCCAAGAGGCCTCGCAATCAGGAGAACTGCAAAAGCTGTTGACAAGTTGGCATGATACATTTTTGGGCCGCCTGTGGCAGAGATGGGGACCGAGTCTATTAACCTCGAATATTGATCTGCCGTCGCTAGCGCTCCAAGGGGCCAACGCGACCAGTCAGTTTATTGTCGGAAAAGCAACCGAGATCGCGAAGAACCTCCTCATGTTTCTTTTCGATTTTCTTCTTCTGAGTTTCAGTCTCTTTTTTCTCTTCCGTGATGGTGAAGAATTATATAAAACCCTACGCGATCTCATCCCCATGGAGCCCGAACATAAGGAGGAGATCTTTCAACGCTTCTATGAAACAGTTTCCGCCGTCGTGCAAGGCATGATTGTCACCGCTGTTGCTCAGGGAGTGCTTGCCTGGATTGGATTCTGGGCGCTTGGCATAGAGTTCAGCTTTTTTCTGGCGAGCGCAGCAGCGTTGATGTCGCTCCAACCTCTGGGAGGCTCTGCTGTGGTGTGGCTCCCGTGCGCCTTGTATTTGGGGTTCGCCGGCTCGTGGGCAAAGGGCATAGCACTCATAATCTACGGCACGCTCATCATTAGCGGGGTGGACAATATCATCAAACCCCTGATCATCGGCGGCCGCACGAGACTCCCGACCTTGTTCCTCTTCTTCGGCATCCTCGGCGGCCTGCAGGCCTACGGTTTTCTCGGCGTTTTTCTTGGTCCGGTCGTGTTGGCCACGATTATGGCGTTTGTTAACATCTACAAAGCTGAATATGGACAGGAGACTACACTTTGAACCGGAAGTGCACTACGTCGCCGTCCTGCATAACGTAGTCTTTTCCTTCGAGGCGCATCTTCCCGACGTCGCGACAGCCAGCTTCCCCGCGATAGCGAATGTACTCGTCGTAGGCGATAACTTCGGCGCGGATGAAGCCGCGTTCGATGTCGGAGTGGATCTTGCCCGCCGCTTTCACCGCTGTGGTGCCGCGGGTAATCGTCCACGCACGAGCCTCCATCGGGCCGGCGGTGAAAAAGCTCATAAGATTAAGCAACGTATAGGTCTGCTGGATAAAGCGATCCTTAGCAGAATCCGTTAATCCCAAATCGGCGAGAAACATGCCGCGCTCTTCTTCTTCAAGCTGAGCGATGTCCATTTCGACTTTTCCGCAGATAGGAATCACAAGCAAGTCTTCAGTCTTGGCGTACTCAACCACGACAGACGGAAGCGGATTATTGAGAGCGTCCTCCGCGACATTGCACACGACCAGCAGCGGTTTCTGACTAAGGAACGAAAAGCCTGAGAGCAGCAACTGCTCTTCGGGTAAAAATTGCACGTTGCGCAGCGGTTTCTCTCCTTCCAGCACTTTCTGGCATTTTTCCAATAGTTCGCGTTCGCGTTCCTTGCCTTTCTCTTTCTTTAAACGGTCAATCCGTTTCTCAATAACCGCCATATCCGCGAGGACAAGTTCGGTATGGAAGTCTCGCAGTTCACGCAGCGGGTCCATTAAAGTGGAAGACAACGGATCATCAAACGCCCGCACCACCTGGGCAAGCGCCTCGACCTCGCGCATCTGTACAAGGGCTTCGGTTTCGAGACCAGTCTTACGTTCCTCCGGTGGAGGAAAATCCAGGAACGTTACCTCTGCGTACTTGTTGCGTTCGGGATGGACAATCTCAGCCAAGGCGTCGATGCGCGGATCAGGAACCTTCACAACCGCGATCGCGGCTTCGCGTTTCTTCTCAAATCCGCCCACTTCCGCACTGAGACCAGTAAGAGCGTTAAAAATGGTTGTTTTTCCAGCACGTGCAAAGCCAACTAAGCCTACTTTCATAAGCAAGGAATGTAGCAGCTTCCTAAAGAAGGGTCACCTATCGCGCATTTTTGGAATTGCAAATTCCATTTTTTCAGCAAAAATGGAAGGATGTACTCCAGATTGCTTACTCCGCCGGCAGCGAAAAGTTTCTTTTTGTTTGGTCCACGAGGGACGGGAAAATCGACTTGGGTCCGCGACCGATTTCCCAACTCTACGTACCTCGACCTTTTGGATTCCTCTGTTTACACCGCCCTTTTGGCTGAACCGACTCGTCTCCAGCGATTTCTTCCGCCAGGGTTTCAAGGTTGGATCGTTATTGACGAAATACAACGGATTCCGGCGTTGCTCAACGAAGTGCATCGTCTCATCGAAACCCAGTCTCTTCAATTCGCGTTGACCGGGTCAAGCGCACGAAGTCTGCGAAAACGTGGAGTCAACCTCCTTGCAGGTCGAGCACTCACGTATTTTCTGTATCCGCTGACCTCACAAGAATTAGGAGCGGACTTCGAGTTGACGCGATTTCTTCGTTACGGTGGGTTGCCCAGCGTCTATCAAGAAGCTGATCCCCAAGCCTATCTAGACAGTTATGTCAGGACCTATCTCCGAGAGGAAATCCAACAAGAGGGGCTCACCCGCAACCTCGGCGCCTTTACCCGCTTTCCCGAAGCGGCAAGCTTTTCCCAGGGGCAAGTATTGAATTTCACCGCTCTCAGTCGTGACTGCGCACTTGAACTGAAAGTGGTCGAA
>CAZUFQ010000269.1:0-8258 GCA_964618735.1 uncultured Enterobacteriaceae bacterium | reverse complement strand
GACGGAGGAGAACCGGCGATGCCGGCTGCCTTTGAATCGGGCCGCCACCCGCAGATACAGAGGGGTTGCGGTCGCCTCAGAGAGGGTCGTTTGGATAGTGTAGCGATGATCCCCGGCGGCCCCATCCCCCTTCACCCCGTCATCGTGGAGGGCGCCAAGAATCGTGAGTAAGTGACCATTAGCGTCCACGCTCTGCAGGATCACGCTGCCCGGGACGACCGACAGGTCGGCGATGAAGGCGGTGACTGTCACCGTCGTAGCAACGCCGACGACAAGGGAATCGGGCGTGACCGTAGGGGCGCCGATGTTCCAGGCCAACACCTGCCCCGTGCTCAGGAGACTGCCCACTACCCCAAAGACCAAGAATCGGAGGATTGTTCGTGTCAAGTGCGCGGTGCCCATGGATTGTACTCCTCCCAGCGCTAGATACGAGAGTGCTTACACCTTTTTGCGAAAAAAATACAGCAATTTTTCCTGTGATTGAAAAAATTATTTCTTCGCTTGGTAAGGTTTCTTTTTCACAACGTCCTGAGTGTCCTCCACCCTCAGAGTCCGATCAGCTGTGCGGTTCCGCTTTTTTCTCCCAGGTTGCTTCAGCAGTCGATGCCGGATAGATAGGAGCGGCTTCGTGTTTTTACTGCCGATCCTAGAGGAGGTTTCTCGTCATGAAGTTTTACAATTCTCTTGGTCCCAATCCCCGTTGCGTGCGCATGTTTATGGCTGAAAAAGGCGTCACCGTGCCAGCCGTCGAACTCAATCTGCTGGCGGCGGAAAATCGTAAACCGCCCTACACGGATAAAAACCCAGGCGGTCAGATGCCGGCCCTTGAACTTGATAACGGCAGCACGCTTGCTGAAACTGTAGCTATTTGCGAATATCTAGAAGAAAAGCATCCGACCCCGGCGCTCATTGGCGCCACGGCTGAAGAGCGCGCCGAAGAACGAATGTGGCAACGTCGCATCGAACTCAATATCACAGAGCATCTGTATAACGGTTTTCGCTATGCCGAAGGGCTGCAATTGTTTAAGGACCGCATGCATTGCCTCCCCGAAGCAGCGGCTGGCCTCAAAGCCATTGTGCAAGAGAAGCTGGAGTGGCTGGATAAGTTGATGGAAGGAAAGCAGTTCATCGCGGGCAATCGCTTCACGCTCGTAGATATCATTCTGTTTTCCGCCCTCGATTTTGGCGTCGGCGTCGGCCAGTCCATCAATCCAAACCTCAAGAATCTGACCGCCTGGTTTGAGCGGGTCAACACGCGTCCTAGCGCCACAGCAAGTCTGTCTCCCAAAGATAAAGCCTCTGGCATGCGCGGCGTGTAAATCAGACTGGAATCAGGGAATCAGAGAGGGATCGACTAGTGGGTTGTCACATTGATGTTGAGGACTTGAGGTCCGTCATGCCAGCGAAGGCTGGCATCCAGGGAAACCCAGTATTGGCCTCCGGTTATGCCTCCTGGATTCCGGGCCTCACATTGCTCGCCCGGAATGACGCACCTGCCGTTTACCCCTCTCTATACTCTGATGGTCTACCAGGTCTCCGATTCTCCCCTTCTCCGATTCGTGCTTTCACAAAGGAGGAACCATCATGGAACGTAAAGTGCAATTTTATAGTGAGGGGACGCCGTGCGCCGGCATTCTGGGGATACCGGATGATTACAAGTCCGGTGAGAAACGTGGCGTGGTGATCTTCTGTCAAGGCTTTAGCGGCGTCAAGGAGATGTTTCTTCCGAAGAACGCCGAACGATTACGCGCGGAAGGTTATATTACGCTCAATTTTGATTATCGCTACTTTGGCGAGAGCGGCGGCGAGCCGCGTAGTCGCCTCGTTCCTATGGCGCAAGTGGATGACATCCGCAACGCCATAACGTACATGCAGACTCTCCCGGAAGTGAATCGCGACGGCATCGGTCTCTATGGCACAAGTTTCGGTTGCGCTAACGTTGTTTACGTGGCTGGCGTCGACGAACGCGCGAAATGTACGGTTGCGGTTGTGGGGCCGGGCGACTGTGAACGCCAGTTCCGTTTGGGTCCGAACTTCGACGCGTTCATGGATAAAGTCCGTCGCGCTAAAGCGGAGTTTGTAGCTACTGGCGGCGTGACCTATATGCAGACGACGCGGATGATGGCGCGCGACCCCGGCGTCGTAGCGGAGCTAGAAAAAAACAAAAGCCTTTTCCCCACCTGGAGACCGGAAGTCACATTTGAATCACTCGTCGACATCATGGAGTTCAAACCGGAAAATGTCGCCGATCGCATCGCGCCCCGCGCCCTGCTTTTGATTCACACCGATCAGGATAAGCTTGTGCCCCTCTCTGAAGGGCAGAGTCTCTACGCCAAAGCAAGACAACCGAAGAAATTCGTCGTGCTGGAAAACATGGTGCATGAAGATGTATATCATGGAGAAGGCTTTGCTCAGGTCGTGCAGCACACGAACGCCTGGTTCAAGGAGCATATGCCGGCGCGCTCTTAAGGGCTGAGTACTGAGTTGTAGGGTGCACTGGTGCACCGAATTTGTTGGTGCGCGGAGCGCACCCTACTGCTGCGTCTATCTTAAAATGGTGTACTGAACTTCTTCGCAAATCAAACACTGCTGGACAAGCCAGCAGTGGCGCCCAAAGAAAGCATGCACCATCTCAACGTAGACACGGCACTACTAAACTCCCATACCAACGAAAGAGACACCGATGTCTACGCAAATTGTTCATACCCACTGCACGATGGATTGCCCAGATACGTGTAGCCTCGCAGTCACCGTTACTGATGGCAGAATCCGCAAGATCCAAGGGACGCGCAATAATCCGACCACTGACGGGTTCATTTGTGACAAAGTCGCCAGATTCGACCGTCGGGTGTATCACGAGGAGCGCTTGCTATATCCCCTACGCCGGAGCGGGCCGAAGGGCGAGGGAGCATTCACGCGTATTTCATGGGACGAAGCGATCGCGGAGATCACCACTCGCTTCAAAGCGATCATCCAACAGTGGGGCGGCGAAGCAATCCTGCCGTATCATTATGGCGGCTCGAACGGCCTGCTGGGCGACAACTTTCTCGACGACTATTATTTCGCCGCGCTCGGCGCTTCTCGGATGGCGAAGACGCTTTGCGCCGCACCCTCGACGGCAGTAGCGGTCGGCATGTATGGTCGTATGCCCGGCGTTGCATTTGAGGATTATGCGCGAGCCAAGTGCATTATTATCTGGGGCGCTAATCCCAAGGCCACGAATATTCATCTGGCCCCTATTTTACGTCAAGCGAAGAAAAGCGGAGCCTTCATTGCCTCTGTCAATCCGGTACAAACGTTTTCTGCACAGGAAGTAGACTTGCACCTGCCGGTGCTGCCAGGCACGGATCTGCCTGTAGCGCTAGCCATGATTCGGTTATGGAAAGAAGCCGAACGCTTCGATCTTCAGTTTCTCCAAAATCATGCGGTTGGACTTGAACCTCTCCTTGCACAAGCAGAACAATGGACAGTCGAACGAGCAGCAGAGGAAGCACAGGTTGATCCCCAGGCGATCCGCACCTTGGCGCAGGTGTACGCAGAAGCAACTCCCGCCCTCATCCGCACTGGCTGGGGCACGGAACGTAACCGCAACGGCGGGCAAGCTTTGGCTGCTATTCTGGCTATGCCGACATTGCTGGGAAAATTCGGCGTACGCGGCGGCGGCTACACCATGAGCAACAGCGGCGCGGCGCAATTCGACGTGACGAAAATTTTTGGCCGTGTTTCTTGGCAAACGCGCATCCTCAATCAAACGCAGCTCGGTTCGGTTTTGACCGAGGATTTACAGCCGCCCATTAAAGGACTATTTGTCTACAACTGCAATCCAGTGGTCACAACGCCTGATCAAAATGCGATCTTGCGCGGACTCCTGCGCGAGGACCTCTTTACCGTGGTGTCCGAACAGGTCATGACCGACACGTGTCAGTATGCGGACATCATCTTGCCGGCAGTCACGTTTCTTGAACAGCAAGAAATTCGACGCTCCTACGGCAGCTACGTCGTCGGCGGCGTGCAACCTGTTATTGCCCCGCAAGGCGAAGCCAAAGCAAATGAGGAAGTGTTCGCCGCGCTTGGTCGCGCTCTGGGAGGGCCTCAAGAACCCTTCACTTGGACCACCGATGATTGCATGCAGAAGGTGACCGAAGCGCTGCAACTGAACCAGAAACCGGTGCTATTATCTACACTCACCGATGGTCATAATCAACAGTACGATTTCCCAGGAACGCCTATCCAATTCGGCTCTGTTCTTCCGCGCACCCCGGATCAAAAAGCGCATCTGACTCCATCGGTGCTGGGCAAGTCGCCGTTCCGCTACCAACCAGTCAAGAAGGAAGCCTACCCCTTGGCGCTCATCAGTCCAAGCAATAACAAAATGATCTCCAGCATTCTCGGCGAGTTCAATTATCCGGAGCTGCGTCTGACCATTCATCCAGATGACGCTGCAGCGCGCAGTATTCAGGATGGCGAGACGGTGCGGGTCTTCAATGAGATTGGAGAAGTCATCTGTCGGGCACAAGTGAGCACGCGCATCCGCACTGGAGTCGTCGCTATGCCGAAGGGCGCATGGCGCAAGTCTTCACGCAACAGCTTCACCTCGACCGCTCTCTGTCCCGCCGATATCAACGAGGTGGGTGGCGGAGCCTGCTTTAACGATGCGCGAGTGGAAGTGACAAAAGTAACGAGTAATGAGTGACGAGCGCTGAGAGGCTATCGCAAAAGAGGGTTGCACGTGTCATTGCGAGGAGCGTCAGCGACGAAGCAATCGCTGTTTCGTACAAAGATTGCTTCGCGCCGCTCGCAATGACTTGCTCCCTTGGCTTCTCAAACAGCCGCTGAGGAACACACGACGAACGCGGCGCAGGGTGCAAATAAAATGGCAACGTGGCTGATCTATGCAACAAGCTGTGTAGGACTCTGGGGAGTCTGGGGGTTCGTGGCCAAGCTCACGACCGCGCGAGGGGTGCATCCGGTAGCGTTAAGCGCCATTTCCTCAGTCATCGGGCTCGTCCTCACCTGGCTGACTGTTTATTTTGTACAACCTCCATTGGAACGCACGACGCCGAATCTCACTTTTGCATTGCTCACGGGCATGTGTGGAAGCTTGGGCGGCATCGCCTTTTTCCTCGCGTTGGGACATGGTCGTGCTTCGATTGTCGTGCCTCTCTCTTCGTTATATCCAGCCATCACGCTCTTGCTCAGCCTGATCTTTCTCGGTGAACATCCGTCTGTCACTCAAGGCGTCGGCATTGTGTTAGCCCTGGTTGCCTCGATTCTGCTTGGTCTCTAAGGCCTTGACTCTTTTTCTTTTTTCCAAGAAGAAGCTCCTCGCCCGTCAATCGGCTTTCTCTGCCGCTTAAGCATTTTCAGTAGGAACCGATGAGAATACAGGAGGAAGGTGTATCCATGCTCGATCCTAATTTGGATATTTTAGTGGTAGAAGACGACCCAGTGACGCGCCGCATGGTGAAGAGACATCTGCAGCGCTTAGGAATAGAACAATTTCGAGAAGCGGAGGATGGTAAAGTCGCTTTGGAAGAAATCAAAAGACAGCAACCTCAGCTTGTCATTACCGACTGGAGCATGCCGAAATTGAATGGCCTTGAGTTGCTGCACATTCTCCAGGCGCATGAATCGCTGAAACACATTCCAGTACTCATGATGACCAGTCGTTCGGACAAAGCAGATATCCTCACCGCCGCTCAAGAAGGCGTCCGTTCATATCTCGTGAAACCTTTCGACGCCGCAACCTTAGAAGTCAAAATCAGCAAAATACTCGGCAGTTAACGGCAGTTTAGCCGGGACGCCGCCAGCGTCGGCCTCCACTAGAGGTTGGAGCACACAACGCTCAATCTTTCTTTCGTCCTGCGCACGGATATTTGTGGAAGCTTAGGCGGCGTCGCAATTCTGGCGCTGCTCTCCCTGTCCCTCTTTTGTCTCATACTATGGCGGACCTCTGGCGCCACTTGCGGCGGGGTCAGGAGACCCACGCCGAAGAGAAAACTAACAAACGCTTCGCCCTTCCTAACACGATTCAGGATTTGCTACATGGTCTGAGGGTGATTGGGAACGGTGGAGTAATGCGATCGATAGACTTCAGGAAGAGCACCAACTGCTGGCGATCTGCAAGGTTAGTGAGTGTGTCCACTCCGCCTGTACCCGCACTGCGATGCGTGACATTATCAAGTACGCACGACAAGGTCGGACAGGCGCCATTGTGGAGATACGGAGCGCTAGCAAAGACAGAGACAAGCGAAGGGATGTTGAAGCCAAGACTGCCATTCGCCACAAGGATATCATTAGCCTGTGTACCGCCAACAAAACGCACTTCATTGAAGGCGCTAGGGTCAAAGGTGCCTACGTTACACAGAAAATTCTTGAGCTGGGCATCTTGAATTTCCGTAGCACTCGGCGGCGGGACAAAGTCTACCTGACTGCTCGTCCAGCTCGGTCCCCCGTGACAGAGCTGACAGTTCGCTGCTGTAAAAAGTTGTCGTCCCAGCGTCACGTCCAGCCCACGTAACGGGGAGATCGGCGGACGTATGCCGAAAGCAATATAGGCGGCGATCGCGTCCAGGTCGGCATCACGCCCAGTAGTCGTAGTCGGCGTTAAGTTCACAACAGGTTGACCGTCACGGATCAGGCCCTGACCTCCGGAGACATTCCGAATATTCAATTCGAAATCTTGGACCTCATCGCGGACAGCCGACCAATTCAAAACGCGCTGTTTGAAATCCGGCAAGATCGGTCCGCCAGTGGCGTTCAAATGCTCCTCGCCCTGAGGTTGCTCATAGGTGTTGTGCATAGAGATGGTCTGTCGGGGACCATCGCCGAATATCCACGTCACTCCATCAGTAAGGCCATTCGGGTGGCACCCATAGCATGAGCCCCAACCAAAATCGGACACGCGGCCGGCTGGCGGCGTCGCGTTTTTCAGGTCAACATCCGAACCTGTTCCGGCAGGACCGATCGCCGTATTAAACAGCTGGTGTCCACGCCGGACGATGGCGGCCAAAGAATCGGCAGGGGGCAATGAGGTCGAGAGTAAGCGTGCGATTGCTTTGTATTGTGTAGGATCCGCGCCGGCAATATCGACAACCGTCACGTCGCGAGAGATGAGGTTCATCACGTAGGCGCGGGTATCAGTGGAGTTGATCACGAGTCCCCGTGGATTTTTGCTCCCAATCGTATCGTCTGGATCAGGCAGAATAATCTCGCTTGGGTCTTTCAGTTCGATGCGCACGACGTTGCCCGGATCGGCAGCGTTCAACGGCGCATTAATAGTCGGCGTCCCGGTGGCGTCGAGCACAACGCGGAGTAAGCGATTCGTTGCGGCCAGCCCCACGAATCCTTCATTGGCGCCGCGCTTAAATGCAATCGCAATAGGATTGGTGTTGAACAACCGTTTTCCCACCGCTTCAAAATTAACTCCTCGATTCATGTTGAGGGTTTGACCGAACTCTGTGTTCGTGGAGGTATCGATCGCCGATAAACAACTCTGCACATTCACATTGAATCGCGAAGGTCCGTTCGGCGAGGAACACGTACCAGGCAAGTAGGCGTGAGCGCCTTTAATGACCACGCTCTGGAGAAGATTAGGGAAAGCCGAAGTCGGGACGTTGGGCGTAAGAGTAACGGGATCGAACTTGATGCGCGCTAGCACATCGCCGCGCGAAGCAAAGCCGGTCGGTATCGGCGCAAGTGACACCGTCTTCACTACCTGATCTTTCTGAGCGTTGATCACCACAACTTGCCCCTCTTTGCTATCATCCTTCGCTTCGTCCGCAGGGGTGGCGCCTTGCCGGAGTTGAGCAAGGAACAGGCTCACGTACACCGTGAGACCATCTTCAGTGATCGCAAGCGCCCGCGGCTTGGGACCGAGATGGTGGATCGTTTTGCTGACTGTATCGTCAGAAGTGCGAATGACAGAAACGCTATTGGAAGAGAAATTCGCGACATATAATTTCTTTCCGTCCGGAGTCACCGCACAGCCAAAAGGTTCGCTCTCTACAGGAATCGTCTTTATCACTTGGAACGTTTGTGCGTTAATAACCGAAACCGTATTGCTGCGCATGTTTGTGACATAGGCTTTTTTATCATCCGGAGTCAGGGCTACACACATAGGCTCGGCGCCAACGGTGATCTCTGCAACTTTTTGAAAGCTGTCGTTGAGCACCTGATGCACGGTTACCGTGTCTTTCTTTGTTGGATTGATGAGGTCGGCATTCGGGTTCACCATCCAGACGTATTTGTCGTCACTG
>CAZUFQ010000268.1:0-8265 GCA_964618735.1 uncultured Enterobacteriaceae bacterium | reverse complement strand
GCGCAGAAGCGGGGAGGGCAGGAGCACATAGAAGAAACCGTGCGTGATCGTTATGCGCTGACCATGGCGGAGGTTCTTCCTCAATACCAAGAGACTTCGCTCGACGTTACCGTGGGAGAGATGCGCCGCCAAGAATTACGTGAAAAACTATCCCGCCTGGGTGAGGTCAATCTCGGTGCAGCAGAAGAACTAGCTGAGGTGGAGCAACGGTACACATTCTTGCAAGTACAAGAGACGGATTTGCGGCGGTCGATGGAAGACCTACAAACGACGATCGCTAAGCTCAACCGAGAGTCTCGTGAGCGGTTACGTGATACCTTTACCTTAGTTGCAGAAAAATTCCGTGAAGTATATTGCCGTTTGGTGGAGGGCGGGAAGGCGCAGCTCTCACTGACCAACGAAGCCGACCTGTCGGAGAGCGGCATTGAGATCGAGGTGCAGCCTCCTGGAAAACGGCTTCGCTCGTTGCAGTTGTTATCTGGCGGGGAAAAAGCGCTGGCTGCGTTGAGTTTCACCTTTGCGCTCTTTTTAATCCGTCCCAGCCCGTTTTGTGTATTGGACGAAGTAGACGCTCCACTTGACGATGCGAATGTGGGGCGATTTAACCAATTAATCCGTGAAATGAGTGAGACGACACAAATTATTCTCATCACCCACAACAAACGTACGATGGAGGCGGCGCGCACTCTATACGGCGTAACTATGCAAGAACCTGGGGTGTCCACGATCGTCTCTGTACAGGTTTCCTAATGGCCCAATGGTTGCCCTGGCGAAGAAAAAAGGCTGAGCCCTCTACGTCTGCTGTTACTTCTCCTGAAACCGAAGAAGATATTGTCGAGCCTTCACAAGAACAGGAAGAGTTAGAGCAAAATGGTGCTGCTCCTGAGGAGTCTATTTTGCAACCTCTTCTGGCTCAAACTTCTCGCCAATCTTTGTGGCGTCGCAGTTTATCTCGCCTCCGGCGTGTATTTCTTGGCCCTATTGATCGTCTGTTTCGTGGTCGGCCCTTTAGCGAAGATGTGCTTGTCGAACTTGAAGAGGCTCTCATTACCGCTGATGTTGGGGTGCAGACTTCAACTGCCTTGGTTGAACGGTTACGGGAACGTTGCCGGAAGGAGCGGCCCGAAAATGCTGAAACTCTGAAAATTTATCTGAAAGATGAATTGCTGACGCTATTGGAAAAAGCGCCGCCTCTTCCTCTCTCTTCCAGAGAAACCAAACCTTGGGTGCTCTTGCTGGTCGGCGTCAATGGAGTGGGAAAAACGACGACGATTGCCAAATTGACCGCGAGATTCTTGCAGCAAAAGAAAAAAGTGCTGCTGGTTGCAGCCGATACCTTTCGTGCAGCTGCGATCGAGCAGTTAACGATATGGGCGGACAGGCTCGGAGTAGACTGTATAAAACATGCAAGCGGTGCCTCTCCGGCTGCTGTTGCATTTGACGGGATACGCGCTGCGTTGGCGCGAGATGTTGACATCGTCATAATTGACACTGCTGGACGTCTGCATACGAAGACGCCCCTTATGGAAGAGTTGAAAAAAGTGCATCGAGTGATCGCCAAAGAGCTGCCAGGCGCTCCACAGGAGGTCTTACTGGTGCTAGATGCAACAACCGGACAAAATGCCCTGAACCAAGCTCGTGCATTCCAACAAGCGTTCTCCTTGACTGGCATCGTACTGGCTAAGATGGATGGATCGGCGCGAGGAGGGGTGGCCTTTTCTATTATTGATCAGCTCGGCATTCCGATTCGTTGTCTCGGCCTTGGTGAGAAAACAGAGGATTTACAGGATTTTAGCGCGGTCGAATTCGTAGACGCCATTTTCACTTCTACAGAAGGGGATGTTTCACTTGACATGGAAGCAAGGGACTCATAGGATAAAGACCTGCTTTAGATTTATCTGGTTATGGCGTTAGAAAGTTTTAAAATTCTGGAGGAGAATGTCGTCGGCGTTCTCGCTCGTCACGAAAAGGTGTGGGCGGAAAAGGCTGAGCTGTCGGCGCGATTAGAGGCTCAGGAGCGGGCAAATACTATGCTCTTGGAGCGATTGCAGCAATACGAGCAAGAACGGCACGAAATGAAAGCACGGTTGGAGAAAATCCTAGACCGGCTCGCCGGGTTAGAACTGTAAAGAGAATAAGCGAAGGGATGGAGGGATGAAACAAAGGATCGAGGTTGAGATCTACAATCAAACCTTCATCGTAAATAGTGAAGACGATGAGCAGTACGTGCGAGAGATTGCATCCTATGTCGATTCGCGGATGCATCAACTTGGAGAGAGTGCGAAGACCGCTATGCCATTGCGTATAGCGATCATGACGGCGCTAAGTATTGCTGATGAATACCACAAGGCGCTCCAACGAGAGAATGATACTCAAAAGGAAATTGACCGTCTATCTACGTTGATTCTTGAACGCATCGCTCAAAGTGAAGCGTTGGATGGCCGTGGGCTGAAGGAGAGTCCACTGAACACATTTGCTAAGGTGGATGCTGTCGCTCCTGTTGAGGATACTACGAAAAAAGACGCTCACTGACCATCTCCGCTCTTCCTCTCTGTTTCTTCCTTCCTTTCTTTGCTTGTCTCTCAGGCAAACACCCAGTAGGGGTGTGCTTAGATTTTTTCCTCCCTATCCTCTGGGCGGGACTCTTTGCTAATAATGGAATATGTCCCTTTGTTTCTCAATTGAAGAAGGAGGACAGAAAATTAAATAGAAAAGAAAAGGCATGAGGGTGTCGATGCTCTCCTACCTTGAGTGATGGAAGGAGGTCGGTGACCTATGGACTCGTTGCTTTGTATTCCCCTAGGAATTGTACTGGGAGTCGCAGGGATGGGGATTGTGATGTACCTGCGGCAACGCTGGCAACAACAAACTATTGCCAGTGCAGAAGAGACTGCTCAACTCATTAAAGAGGAGGCCAAGAAAGAAGTCGAAGTTATGAAGAAAGAAGCACAGATCCAGGCGAAGGATCTCGTGCTGCAAGCGAAAGGAGAAGCGGAAAAGGAAATTAAAGAGCGACGACGAGAGATCCAACAAAACGAAAAACGACTACAAAATCGTGAAGAAGCTTTAGAAAAACGAGCAGAGATTTTAGAAACCAGAGAGAATGATCATGCACGTCGTGAGCAACAATTGAAGAATAAAGAAGAGGCGTTTCAGCAAAAAGATCAACAATTGTCTCTTCTCATCGAGGACACGCGTAAGCAGCTCGAACAAGCAGCAAACATGACTCGCGAGGAGGCGAAACAACGCCTCACAGAACAAATGGTCGAGGAAGCGCGGCACGACGCCGCGCGTCGCATCATTCAAATCGAAGAAGAGGCGCGCGAGGAAGCCGAACGTCGCGCAAAAAAAATTATTAGCATTGCTGTCGAGCGTTTGTCTGGTGAGTTTGTCGCCGAACGCACCGCATCGGTGATCCACTTACCTAGCGACGACATGAAAGGGCGCATCATTGGACGGGAGGGGCGGAACATTCGCGCTATCGAAGCCGCCACCGGCGTGGATATCATCATTGACGAAACGCCAGAGGCTGTGCTGATTTCTAGCCATAGTCCTATTCGCCGAGAAATTGCTCGGGTTGGACTAGAGCGCCTCATTTCCGATGGTCGTATTCACCCAAGCCGCATCGAAGAAGTAGTCAAAAAAGCCGAACAAGAAGTAGAGGAATCGGTACGTGAAGCTGGCCAGCGAGCAGTGTTGGAATTAGGTGTGCACGGTCTTCATCCGGAGATCATTAAATTGATTGGCATGATGAAGTACCGCTACAGTTATGGACAGAACGTATTAATGCACTCGATCGAAACTGCCTATATTTGCGGCATTATGGCGGCGGAACTCGGCTTGAATGAGAAACAAGCGCGTCGCGCCGGTCTCCTCCACGATATTGGTAAGGCGGTGTCGCATGAGATTGAAGGATCGCATGCCATCATCGGTGGAGAAGTCGCGCGCAAATATGGTGAGTCCGCAAAAATCGTCAACGCCATTGCTGCTCATCACGAAGAAGTCCGAGCGGAAACGATCCTGGCCCCTCTGGTTGATGCGGCCGACGCCTTATCCGGTGCGCGCCCTGGCGCTCGCCGCGAAGTGCTGGAAAGCTATGTCCGTCGGCTTGAAGAATTAGAGGAGATCAGCAATTCGTTCACTGGCGTCGAAAAATCGTTTGCGGTACAGGCGGGGCGCGAGGTGCGTATCATCGTCAATCCGGGAGCTGTGTCTGATGGTGAAGCGACGATGATTGCACGCGAAGTAGCGAAACGAATCGAGAACCAGATGACCTATCCTGGACAGATCAAGGTTACCGTCATTCGCGAAACTCGCGCGACAGAATTTGCTCGCTGATGACGGCTAGCATATAGCTTGCTCCCTTCGGTCGCTTCATGGCAGATAGCTTAGCGTAAGAGTTCCCTGCCATAGAGTGAGCGAGACATAAGCTATAGAGTGAGCGAAGCGGACGAGCTATTTGCTTATGATATCTGCCAGTTTTTGAAATTCGTCGGGAGAAGGAACAAAGAATGGCTCTTTCGGTAGAGGAACAACTCCGCGAAATTCAGCGTGGAACAGTGGATATCATTCCGTTAGAGGAATTGAAGCGGAAACTCGAGACTGGGAAGCCCTTGCGGATCAAACTCGGCGCAGACCCCTCAGCACCCGACCTACATTTCGGTCATACTGTTGTGCTCAATAAGTTGCGCCAGTTTCAACAGCTGGGGCATACGGTGATCTTTTTAATCGGGGATTTCACCGGCATGATTGGCGATCCTACTGGCCGGTCAGAAACTCGCAAACCGCTCACCCGCGAGCAAATCAAGGCCAACGCTGATACCTATACTAAACAAGTTTTCAAGATTCTCGATCCTGAGAAAACTGAGATTCGCTTCAATTCTGAGTGGATGGAGGCCCTGTCTTCGTCCGATATGATCCGGCTATGCAGTCAATATACTGTAGCGCGTTTATTGGAGCGCGATGATTTCGCCAAACGATTCCGGGAGAACATTCCTATCCACGTGCATGAACTGCTTTATCCTTTAGCACAGGGATACGATTCAGTCGCCTTGCGGGCGGACGTTGAAGTTGGCGGGACCGACCAGCGCTTCAATTTGCTCGTTGGGCGCGAATTGCAACGCTCTTATGGACAAGAGCCGCAAGTCATTCTCACAATGCCGCTATTAGAAGGCACTGATGGCGTTCAGAAGATGAGTAAGTCGCTGGGGAATTATATCGGCATCACCGAAGCGCCTGCGGAAATTTACGGAAAAGTGATGTCGATTTCTGACCCCATCATGGTCAAATACTATGAGTTGCTCAGTGCGGTAGACAGCGCGCACGTGGAGGCGATCAAACGCGGCGATATTCACCCCATGGACGCAAAGCAGCAGCTTGCGGCTGAGCTCGTAGCGCGATTTCACGGGCCTGCATCTGCGAACGCTGCGGCGGCAGACTTCGTCCAGCGTTTCCAACGTCGAGAACTTCCCACCGAGCTAGAAACGGTCACTTGGATTGGGCAAGAACAAACAGTTTGGATCTGTCATCTGATGCGTGAAGCGGGGTTGGCCAAATCGACGAGCGAGGCGCGTCGTCTGATTACACAAGGCGGGGTGCGTCTCGATGGAGAAAAGGTTGAAGATGCAGACCTGCAGGTCCCTACCCAAGGAGAAAAGATTTTGCAGGTTGGTCGACGTCGCATTACGAAAGTGCTTTTTGGTCCGTCTGCGACCGCCTCTTAAAATCATGGCGCGTCGTAAGACTCCAACTCTTCCTGCTCCTCAGGCTGCTCCCGCCAAGCCGTTTCGTTGTGGGTTTGTCGCTTTAATCGGGCGACCAAATGTGGGGAAGTCGACGCTGCTCAACGCCCTTGTCGGCGCCAAAGTGGCGATTGTTTCGCCTAAACCTCAGACCACGCGAACTCGTTTACTGGGCATCAAAACGTTCCCGAACGTGCAACTCATTTTTGTTGATACCCCAGGCATTCATCAACATGCCGGTTCGCTTCTCAACAAACGGATGGTCGAAGCCGCGCTGACCGCCGTGCAAGATACCGATGTCGTAGTGTTCGTGGTGGATGCTCACAAAGGGCTGACGCCGGAAGACGAAGCGATTGCTCAGCGTTTGGCGACAATCCGAACGCCGCTCCTGATTGGTATAAACAAAATTGACCTGATTCCAAAGGCGACCTTGTTGCCCTTGCTAGATCGTGTGGCGGCGCTATTGCCGAATCGAGAGCTCATTCCGATCAGTGCCTTGTCCGGAGAGAACACGCAAGAACTGCTCAACATGATCATCCCGGCATTGCCTGCGAGTCCAGCCCTCTACCCAGATGACGAGCTCACTGATCAAAGTGAACGTGTCATTGCCCAAGAATTCGTGCGGGAACAACTCTTTCTCCAAACGCAACAAGAAGTGCCTTATGCCACAACCGTGGTGGTTGAGGAGTTTCAGGAACGACCAGGCAAAACGTTACTGTTCATCCGCGCGGTGATTTATGTGGAGCGTCAGTCGCAGCGAGCCATTATTATCGGCCACAGAGGAAGTCGTCTGAAAGAGATTGGCCAGCGCGCCCGTGAGCAGCTGGAGTCGTTCTTCGGCTGCAACGTCTTTTTGGAATTGTTCGTGAAAGTGGTGAAAGGGTGGACCAACAGTCCAGGCGCTTTGCACGAGTTAGGGTTGTAGGTGAAACGAGAAGCCACCAAGCACTGGTTAATGATTGCCGGTGCGGCGATGTTTCCGCTGCAATGGCTCATCGTCCATTTTTCGGGAGTGCCCGTGGAGCCGCAGTGGGTAGCTCTGTCTTCCGGCTTGTCGATCTTTGGCGCGGCGTTCATGCTTTCATGGGGCGCCGAACTCGCGCAACTGGACATTCCCCAGGCGCTGGCGCTCGCATTTCTTGCGTTGATTGCCGTTCTACCTGAATACGCTGTAGACATCTATTTTGCCTGGCAGGCCGGGAAGAATCCGGCGTATACTGCGTATGCGACCGCGAACATGACCGGCGCCAATCGGCTGCTGATCGGCGTGGGGTGGGCTGCGGTGATGATCGCCTTTTGGCTCAAGAGCGGGATTCGCGAAATGTCGCTCGGGAGAGATCGCCGTTTGGAGGTGGTCTCCCTCCTTATCGCCACTTGCTACTCGTTTCTTCTTCCCATCAAAGGAACCTTGTCCATCTTAGATGCTGCGGTGTTTTTGGTCATTTTTACTTTCTACATGATCGCCGCATCTCAAGCGCATCTGGTTGAGCCGGAGTTGGAAGGTCCGCCGGAGACGGTAGCGCGATTCGGCGCAGCGTTTCGGCGAGTTTTTACGTTGTTACTTTTTGCATACTCAGGTCTCACCATTTTTACCGCGGCTGAGCCCTTTGCCGAAGGATTACTTGCATCGGGTCGCACCTTGGGAATTGAAGAATTCGTGTTGGTGCAATGGCTCGCGCCGCTCGCTTCCGAGTCGCCGGAGTTCATTGTGGCGACGCTCTTTGCCTTGCGGGGCAAGCCGCAAGCGGGAGTTGGTACGCTTGTGTCTTCCACCGTCAATCAGTGGACCCTACTTGTAGGCATGTTGCCCATCGCTTACAGCCTGTCATCCGGCCATCTGGGGCCGATGCATATGGATGCCCGTCAACAAGTGGAAGTGTTTTTGACTTCGGCTCAATCCCTCTTCGCCCTAGTGGTGATTGCCAACTTTTCTTTTTCCACAGGCGAGGCGTTGATTCTCATGGGGCTCTTTGTGGTGCAACTGTTCTTTGCCTCACCAGACGTGAGGTTCGCGTACTCGTTTGTGTATCTCGTATTAGCGATCGCTTTGGCGTTTGGACTGCGCCACAATCGCGTATCCATGCTGATGCTCATGCCCCGTGGGGTGCGGGGGTCGATCCGCCCCCGCATTGTGCCTCCTCAATCTCGGGGGAGCCGGTCTCGACGAGTAGGGTAGGCGCGCAAAGGCTACAGCAAGTTCCAAATGGATTTACCCAAGGCGCGGGGTCTCTCGTGCTTCGACAAGCTCAGCACGAACGGGTTTTTCCCTTCTGTGAGAGCTTTTGCCGTTCACCCTGAGCCTGTCGAAGGGTGCACTAATCTACTAATCTAATGTCTCCTCGACGTAGTCGGAACCGGAGAACAAGGCGACAAATGTTGTCAAATCGAAACCTACGGCGCCGGGCTTTCCAACCTGTCTTTCTGCAAAGTTGCTTTGGCGTATAGATGTTTCATGACTACAGCTACGTCACCGCTTCTCGCTCCTTTAACCCTGAAATTTTCCTTTCTTTATGTACCAAAATAT